>JAYEGS010000028.1:0-5829 GCA_034659215.1 Pseudomonadota bacterium
CGCACATACTGTTCCAGTTCTGAGCCCCATTGGTCCAATACATCCAGTCACCCGAATCAAACTCGGCATCCTGATAGAGGTGAAACCACTCTTTCTTATTGCTGTCCCAGGCCAGAGGCAGACATTGCAGCCGGCCGCCGGGAAAAGGCACCAGATATTGTTGTAAAGGTGTCCAGCCGAACGTGTGGGTGATCTCAAAATCGCTGATCACGCCATTCACCCCTTCCGTCTGGACGAAGAATTTTCCCGCTTGACGAAAAAAGCGGGAAGTGACGCCCCGGCGGGTGAAAGTTGCATTATTGAAGTCGCCGAGCATGGTCTCCTCACTGGCGACCGCCATCGCGAGATCGTGATGCGATTTTGCAAAGGCGCGATCCTCTCTGGGATGACACTTGACGCAGGCCTTCCGCCCGACAAACGTGGCGGCCGCGGTTTCCGGGCGTGTGACCGGCCACTGTTTATCTCGCCAGAGATAGAGCGGCAGGGTCAAGGCCAGCAGCAACGTGGCGATTAGTCCGGTAGTCTCCCAATTGCGCATCAATTATCCCTGTTTAACAGCCCCGGCTTTGTCGCATAGGTCAGCTGTTCCGGTTTAAAGAATTGACGTTTACGGCGGGTCTCAATATCAATCGTGACCCGACCCTTTTCAATTACTAATGGATGTTGGTCGAGAGGACGCGGGGCCGGAGTTTTAAGCACCTTGCCGTTTTCATCGAAGGTCGAGGCGTGACAGGGGCAGGCAAAGAGTTTATCCTTTTCATCCCAGGCGACAGCACAGCCCAGATGGGTGCATTTTCGCGACAGAGCGAGAAAAGCCCCGTCTTCGAGACGATTGAGATAGAGTTCACCCTGCCGGATCAACGTAACCGAGCCCGGAGCAAAATTGTCGACGGTGCCGACGTCAATGAAAAGTGGTTCATGAGCCGCCTTTTTCCCGCTTCCGGAAACCAGAAAAGCCACAGCCCCGCCCAAAAACTGCACCAACGCGACGAGCCCCAACCCGATCCACAGGCGACCTAAAAAAGTGCGGCGATTTGAGGTCGGATTTAGAGATTGTTTTTTCAACTCACTCATTCCCCAAGCCTCCCCAAAACGTCCAAAACCCCTTTATCAAATTTGGAGAAAGCAAACCATTTTTTGCCAAGATCCTTAAGCGATGCACCAATATGATAAATCTCTTTATTATCCAGCAGCAAAAATCGATCATGGGCACTGTTGAAGGTTTTGATCGTTATCGGTGGGTATTGAGCATTATGTTTTTTAAGGTCGAGATTCAGTTTTTTGGTGATCGTTTTTGTGTAGATGGTGGCAGTACAATTAGTGGCTCTTTTGCTGAGTAAAGTGAGCACGGTTTCGTCAACATAATTGTCAATCAGGACGATTGAGGTTTTAGCGCTTTTAATCAAATCGGCAATAAACACATAAGCATCAAAAATTTGCCCGTCAAAAAAAATACCTTGTTTTGGTTTAATGTCGCCCGCCTCCAGAGCTTCAAAAACCTTATCTAATTTGGTTTCAGTGACTAACTGTTTTTGCTCGATGTTATCCAAACGTTGAAAAATTGCCGCATTGCCAGAGATAAACTTGCGCATTTCGACAAAAGAATCCATAATCTGAATGCTGACTTTAATAGCGGTTTCGCTCTTTAATACCGCTGAAAGCATGGATACGCCTTGCTCAGTGAACGCATAGGGTAATGATGTGGAGTGCTTTAATGTCTCGAACCGGTCGCAATTTGCGACCAGTTTATTTTTTTCACTCTTGGTAAGCTGGAATCTAAATTTTTCAGGAAACCGATTGATGTTTCTTTTGACCTGTTCGTTCAGTCGCTTGTTCTCAACCCCGTACAGTTCTGACAGATCACGATCGATCATCACCTGCAAGCCTCGGACGGAAAAGATACTATTTTGTATCCGTTCACTGTCAATAACAATTAGTTCATTACTCATAACTCAAATCCAATTCCAGCTAACTTTTCTGTAACTATTTAGTGTAATGTATTCTTCAATCTATCTCGATACGCCGGATACCCCAGGGCACTTCCTCTTTATCGGGAATACCACTGTTTTTTCATAACATCTGCATGCCGGGGCCGCGAAAAAAGAGGCCGATTATTGTCAGGATGGCGTAACCTGCCACGAGACCGAGAAAAAACAGGCGTACCAGCCGGCTGCCATTTATATTTTCTTCTTTTACCAGTGGAAAAAAGAGCAGAAAACCAGCCATTAGAGGGGGCAATGCCAGCACCACAACCACCGGGTTAACATGGATCAAAAGCTCCTGAAGACCGATAAAATACCAGGGAGCCTTAACCGTTGCCGGAGTCAATCCTGGATTGGCCAAGGCTCCTAAGGGGGCGTTGAAAAAGATTGAGGGATATAAAAGAGCGGCGAGCACCACGGCGGCCGCCGCTTTTTCCCGAACAAAGAGGTGAGGGCTGGCTGACAGTCGGTTTGTCGGTGGTTTTGTTGATTTAAATGTGCCCTCTTCGCCCTCCTTGAGAAAGAGGCCGCCGGCGCGGCGGATTTTCCAGAAATGCCAGGTCATGAGAAAGAGTAATAAAAGCGGCAAAACCCCGCTGTGCAGGGTATGAAAAATATGCAGGGTGGCCGCGCCGACGTCGCTGCCGCCCCTGACGATCTCCAACAGGGTGGCGCCGCATCCGGGCAGGTATCCAAGGATTGACGTGGCAATGGTCACGGCCCAGTAGGCGCGTTGATCCCAGGGCAGGAGATAGCCGCTGAAATTGGCGAGAAGAATCAAAAAAAAGAGGCCGAGCCCGATAATCCAGTTAAGGTGGCGCGGGCCCCGGTAAGCGGAGCTCAAAAATACGCGCAACATATGCAGGAAAACAATCACGATCAGGGCGTGGCCGGTCCAGTGATGGAGGTTGCGGAACAAGCGCCCGAAAAGAGCGTCGAAATGGATATGTTGAACCGAGCTGTAGGCCGCCAGTGGTGAGGGGTCATAGCTGAAATTAAGCAGGAGTCCGGTGATAAGTTGCACCATAACCATTAGCGCCGCCGCCCCGCCCAGCCCCCAGGTCAGGCGGAAACGCAAAGCTTCAGCCGGTACGGTGCGCGGGCGAGTATGGAGGAAAAGGTCTCTTTTCACGGATTCAGCTCCGGCAGGGTAGGTTGATCTGTATGTGACGGCTGCTTTTTTAAGTTTTTCCGGGCCTGCCCGACGGCGGCGGCGAGCAGGTCTCCCGACCATTGTCTATCATGTTTTGTGGTATAGAGGGAAGTTTCCAGGGCCGCTATCTGTTTTTTTAGTTCCGGATCTCCGGCCAGGGTGCAAAAACGCTCCAGAGTTGCGGGGCTTTTGCTGATTTTGCTCTGATCCAGCCAACCGATAAGCGCCTGCATGGTGGCGGCCGCATCATGAGTTGCGGCCGCCTTTTGGAATTTCATGAAGAGCTCTTTTTCACGGTCTTCCGTTTTTGCGTCATGGGGCCTCTTTTTTGCCCGATAAATGAAAAACAGGCCGAAAACAAGGGCTGATAAAAGGAGAAATAGAGCCGTCCACCTCCAGGGAAAAGCGCTGGCGTCGGCCCGGGTGCGGCCGGCCGGACTCTCTTTTTGGAGAAAAGGGTTGGCGACGACCTCAAAGGTCACGGCTTTGAGGGGGATTTTCTGCAGGGTTTCGGTCTGGGGGTTCCACCACCAGATAGCGCTTCCCGGGAGCGTGAAACGGCCTTTCTCTGTGCAAATATAAGTAATCGTTTCCGTGCGACTGCCGGTGAATTGGCCGCGTTGCCTTTGATCTTGCACCTGTGGTGGTTTGGTATAAAAGCCGAGGCCGTCAATCTTTTTCAGAGCCAGGGGAGGGAAGGCCATACCCGGCAGATCGTCGGCCGTCATGGTGATGGT
Organism: Pseudomonadota bacterium; assembly: GCA_034659215.1. Taxonomy (GTDB): domain Bacteria; phylum Desulfobacterota; class Anaeroferrophillalia; order Anaeroferrophillales; family Tharpellaceae; genus Tharpella. The sequence continues at coordinate 3,873 of JAYEGS010000028.1, forward strand.
TCGGGTCAGGGCATCGCCGACTTTGGCGATGCCCGGTTCGGGAATCCATTGATCTTTAACCTGAAGGTTGACGGTGGTAATTATTGGTTTTTGTGAGGCGGCTCCGGGGATTTCAAGTACCTTAAACTGCAGTGGCTGCGTCGAAAAACTCTGTTCAACCAGCTTGCCGTTCTCTCCGCGAAAACCAAATACGACGGTAAAAGCGGGGAGTGTGAGACGCCCCGAGCGCAGGGGGAAAAGATCGATTTCGTGACGTTTGAAGATGTAGGGGAGACCATCGACCTCTTCTGTGCCGACCAGCGGATGGTCTTCGTTTTCCATAGCGAGCATACCCGAGACCTGGGGCAGCTCGAAACGGGTTGAGCCGGAAAAAGAGGTGGTGGTGTAGAGTTTAATGTATAATGTAAGCCGCTGTCCGGGCCAGATTTTTTTGCTCTGAACCAGCTCCTCTTTGACAAAAGCCGGCGACAGCTCGGCTACCGAGAGTCCCGAAAGCGCAAACGTAAGCAAAATTGCCAGAAAAATGGCAACTCTATATCTATATGGTGGTGTTAGCATAATAGGCTTGAGCAAATGAAGTTTAACTTTTTAAAATATGGACTAAAGTTAGTTAAAAAACCGTGCTCAGTCCCAGACTTATACCCGATTTATACATTGGGCTTGTGTGATAAGCAATTTTAATGATATTTTTGAATTAAAATATCTGCTGGGATTCCAAGACCATCGTGTAATTTTCTAATCATAACAATAGTTAATGGCCTAACTCCATTGAGTATTTCCGCCACTCTACCACGCCTCCCGATGAATGGTTCAAGATCTTTCCGACTTAGGTTGCGTTGTTCCATTATAAATTCTAAATAAGATATGGGATCTGGGGCAGGAATAGGATGGTGAACTTCCTCGTATGCATTTATAAGAGTAACCAAAATATCAAGACGATCCGATTCTTCTTCCGACAATGAGGGTGCTTCCATTAAAGTAGCAGTAATATTCAGAGCTTCATCGTAGTCCGATTCGGTTTTTATTAATTTGATTTCCATTTGATTATACCTCTGCAGCATTTATTTTGTCATATTCTTTATGCGTACCTATAAAACGTATAAATATTATTTGTTTATCGAATTTGACGATGCAAATCAGACGATAATTGTTGCCGCTGATATTGAAAATTACACGAGTGGCATTAATAATACGGACTGTACTAAATCGTTCTTTAATATCGGCGCTGTTTTGCCGATAAATCTATTTTGCAGAATTCAAAGAAGGGTAGTATGTCTCCAATTATTTCATTAATTAGTGGCTGTCTCCGATTTTATCCGGCGATTTTCTCCGATTTTCTCGCTCCGATTTCCTCGATAAAGAGAATTAATGTGAATGGTCGTAGACTGCAAGTTCTTCCCGGATAACTTTACGTAAGGTATCTTCAAGTCCGCCTTGGTTTGTTGTATCAAGGTTGATAACTTGTTTCAAGGTTTCGTTGATAATGGTCTGGTAGCCCCGTTTCCCAGCCTTGGCCTTGAAGTAGCTAACCACTCCGGCGTCAAGCATGATGGTGATGCGTTGTTTTTTTTCAACCGGCTTTAAACCTTGCCGCAATTGAGAACGGAGAAGGGGTCAAAAGGTTTCTGCGGGATTTATAAATTGCCCACAGAGGCTGGCTAAAACGGGGGCAAGCCTGCTCTCTACTCTACCCTATTACGCTAATGGTTTGTATTTTTACTTTTTACGAGTCCATCAGTAATTAAATAAGGTGTCCCCGGAATTCGCGAAATCCAATATGCCCCGGAACTTGTCTCGGCAATAAAGCGACGTGTCGACCAAAACCGCGCTCCCGGGCGCTTTATATTGACCGGATCTCAACAATGGGGAGTCTTAAACTCTATATCTGAAAGCTTAGCCGGCCGAGCCGTTTTTCTTGATCTGGAAGGATTCAACCTAAACGAATGCAGCCTTGACC
>JAYEGS010000029.1:0-5822 GCA_034659215.1 Pseudomonadota bacterium
TTTTGGATTGTAAATGAAATAAGCTAGAAAACCGTGTTGCCGGTGCGTAAGCTCTTTTGACACATGCGGGGCTTGTTGGCCGCCGTCCTCTGCTGCGGCGTGTTCGCCTTCGACAAGGCTGATAACATCAGCTAATTTACGCTCGATTTTATCCCAACTAGGAATATCCAGGCAGTCAACAGGAAGTCAGTCCCACCCCTACGCAATGAGGAAGCATCTTATAAAACCTCAGATGTGGTACGAGGATAATAGGTGGTGAAAACTTGTCGCTAGATTAGTCCGCAGAGAAGAGCCGCTGTTGCGCCGTACTCATGACCCTTTCCGGGGGTAACATAAAACCTGAATTCCCGGATTATTATAACGAGGAAGGAATCGAGACATCAAAATGAGAGTATAGCTCACTTTGCCATCCCGTTATTCCTCTACACCTCGTTACAATAATCCTATACGTAACGAGGTGTTTTACTGGAAAAATTGCATTTATTTGTTTGATTTTAAGCAGTTATCTCCATTTCATCGTTACACATCCCCGGGAGGGCAGGATAAAAGATGCCCCAAGTTTGGGGGTAACGCTTTCACTTTTATTCTTCTTGCATGAGATACTGTAGAGGATAAGTATTGTCCTGAATATATTAAAAATCAGTGTTCTGAGTTTTGAAATTTTGAAATGTGGTCTTACCTGGGGGATCATTCCCCCAGCTTGTATGGTGAAAAAGTGAGTTTTTATTTCCAAGTGGCCCCCCAAAGTGGCCCCCAATTCCAAAACGTAAAAAAGGCTTAGCTAACAAACGTTAACCAAGCCCTTGTATTTATTGGCGCGCCGCGGAAGATTCGAACTCCCGGCCTCCTGATCCGTAGTCAGGCACTCTATCCAGCTGAGCTAGCGGCGCAATGTTTGTATCTGTTCTTAAAAAGTGGCGGAGAGAGAGGGATTCGAACCCTCGATGCAGGATAAACCACATACTCGCTTAGCAGGCGAGCGCCTTCAGCCTTGCTCGGCCATCTCTCCGTGTTGTAAACTTGTATCCGGTTTATCGCGTTCACCCTGATTATCTCAAGGAGGAACGTCGTTTACCAGAAGGTTGTTAAAATGTCAAGCCCGGCGAACATGATTCGCCGGGCTTTTTTTGAAAATGGCGGAGGGAGTAGGATTTGAACCCACGGAACTTTCGCTCAACGGTTTTCAAGACCGCCGCCTTAAGCCACTCGGCCATCCCTCCATAGCTTATTTATTATTGCTGATCTTATCCCTGCCCCCCAGATAAGGTCTTAATACCTCGGGGATGATGACGCTGCCGTCCTCTTGTTGGTAATTTTCTAAAATGGCAACCACGGTGCGACCAACCGCCAGGCCGGAGCCGTTTAAGGTGTGGACGAAACGGGTTTTGCCGCCGGTTTTTGGACGGTAGCGGATGTTGGCCCGGCGGGCCTGGAAATCTTCGAAGTTACTGCAAGATGAGATCTCGCGGTAAACCCCTTGGCCCGGTAGCCAGACCTCTATATCATAAGTTTTGCTGGCTGAAAAGCCGAGATCTCCGCTGCAGAGATTAACCACTCGATAGTGAAGGTTAAGTGCTTTGAGAATGGATTCGGCATTGGTCAGCAGTTTTTCCAGCTCTTCGTAAGAGTTTTCCGGATCGGCAAATTTTACCAATTCCACTTTGTTGAATTGGTGTTGGCGAATCAGGCCTCGAGTGTCGCGGCCATGGGACCCTGCTTCCTTGCGAAAGCAGGGCGTATAGGCAACAAAGTAGCTCGGCAACTCACTATCTTCAAGGATCTCGTTGCGGAAGATATTGGTGACTGGTACCTCGGCCGTTGGTATCAGATAGTAGTCCAAACCTTCAAGTTTGAAGAGGTCATCGGCAAATTTGGGCAGTTGCCCGGTGCCGGTCATTGAGGCTTCGTTAACGATGAATGGCGGCAGAACTTCAGTATAGCCATGTTCATCGGTATGTCGATCGAGCATAAAGTTAATTAAGGCCCGTTCCAGTTTGGCTCCCAGATCCCGGTAGAGGGTGAAGCGCGCCCCGGTGATTTTAGCCCCTCGCTCAAAGTCGAGAATTTTCAGCTCTTCTCCGATCTCCCAGTGCGGGATCGGAGGAAATGATAGTTCCGGTTTTGTACCCCATTCTCGAACAAGGCTGTTATCTTCCTCGCTGTTGCCCTGCGGGACGCTGCTATGCGTGAGGTTGGGAATCAGGTAAATAATCTCATAGAGTTGGTTCTCAACTTCAGCGACCTGGGCATCAAGCTCTTTTATCTGCCGGGAGACATCGCGCATGGCGGCAATCTCGGTGCTCGCATCCTCTTTCGCCTTTTTCATTTTGGCAATCGAGTCGGAACAGGTGTTGCGCTGATTTTTCAGGGTTTCGACCTGGCCTAAGAGAGCTAAGCGCTGGCTGTCCAGTGTCTTGAACTCACTTAAATCGAGATCGTTGCAACGCGCCGTCAACATGGCGGCAATGGTCTCGAGATTGTTGCGGATAAACTTCAGGTCGAGCATTGTCTGTTTGACTCCTGTGAGCGTAAAAGGGCTGAGTTGCAAAGCGCCGCTGGTATACTATTTCGACTTACTTGTTGTCAACCATTTATTGTGGAGTTGTGGCAAATTTAGTGGCGGTTTCCCTTGAAACCAAGGGCAACCCGGGTTGTCGGATCAAAGGTGTAGATATTCATGTAGTATTCCATGAGCATCCTGTAGGTGTTGAAAAACGAGGCGTTAAAGCTGATCGCCTGGCGCATGATCTCAATCCAGGCCGGGCGTTCATTATAATAGATCGGGATAATCTCTTTTTCCAGTTTTTCATGGAGATCATCGGTGTCTAAGAGGTTGCTTTCGTGATCGACCTCGGGGCCGGTCGGCAGCGGCCCGATGGCCCAGCCGGTTTTGCCTTCAATCCAGCCTTCAATCCACCAGCCATCAAGAATACTGAAGTTGGGCACGCCATTATGGGCCGCCTTCATGCCGCTGGTGCCGGAGGCTTCCAAGGGGCGGGTCGGCGTGTTGAGCCAGAGATCGACGCCGCCGGTAATTAATTTACCGAGTTCCATGTCGTAATTTTCAAGATAGACGATCTTGATCGTATCGCTGAGTTGTTCCCGAGCCTCAAAAATATTTTTGATCAACTGTTTGCCGGGTTCATCCTGGGGATGCGCTTTACCCGCCAGAACTAATTGCAGGGGGCCGTAATATTCAGTTATGTGGCGCAATCTTTCAGGTTGGGAGAAGAGCAGGGTTGCGCGTTTATAGGGGGTTGCCCGGCGGGCGAAGCCGATAGTCAGGACTTCGGGGTCGAGGATGGTGCCGGTTTTCTTTTTAATATAGTTGAAGAGGCGTTGTTTAGCGCTCTGGTGGGCCGCAAAAAGCTCATCATCGGGGATAAGCATGGCGTTACGCAGCAGGAAATTATCTCGGCGCCAGCCGGGCAGGTAGTGGTCGAAGAGTTTTTGAAACTCTTCATTGGTCCAGCTGGGTGAGTGAACGCCGTTGGTAACCGCTCGGATATGATGATCGGGGAACATCAGGGTACTGACATCACGGTGGCATTTTGAGACGGCATTGGTGTGGCGGCAGAGATTAAGGGCTAACGTGGTCAAGTTGAGATCATGATCGCCGGCAAATCTTTTGAGCACGGAAAGCGGCATATATGAGCCCAGCAGTTCTTCGACCAAGTGGTAATCGAAGCGGTCATGTCCGGCCGGAACCGGGGTATGGGTGGTAAAGACACAGTGGTGGCGAACCCGTTCATAATCCCAGACCTGATCCGGATCCCAAGTCTCTTCAATGTCACGCTGGTAGCGTTTAAGGAGCTCTAAAGTGAGTAGGGCAGCATGGCCCTCATTGAGATGAAAGTTAATGATGTTGCGTACTTCCAGAGCTCTGAGCAGGCGCAAACCGCCGATGCCCAAGATGATCTCCTGAGAGAGGCGATAGCGTTGGTCGCCGCCGTAAAGACGAGCTGTCAGTTGGCGCTCCTCGTGACTGTTTTCGGGCAGGTCGCTGTCTAAAAAGAAGACCGGCACCTGGCCGCCCTCGCAACCCTCAACTATATAGAGCCAGGGGCGCAGGGCAACCGAGCGAGAACCGATTTCAACCGTGATCGTAATTCGGTCGAGCTCTATCAGCAGGTCTTTAGGATTCCATTTGACCGGTTTTTCGCTCTGTTGCCCGTTTTCATCCAGGTGTTGCTGAAAATAACCCTCTCGGTAGAGCAGGGTGACGGCCACATAGGGAAGCTGATGGTCGGCGGCGGCTTTAATGGTATCGCCGGCGAGTACGCCGAGGCCGCCGCTGTACGTGGGCAGATCAACCCGCAGGCCGATTTCCATGGAAAAATAGGCAATTTGCGGAGCCAGTTTTTTTATATCTGAGTATATGTCTTGATCTGTCATAGGGTAATGAAACGTGTTCTGGAGTAAATTGGTTGGTTAACGATTTTTAACTTTACTTATAGTATGGAAAAGGACTATTAGCCCATAAAATATTAATGTTATTTTCTTTGGGTTTTATCTCTTCTGATTGCCATCTTGGCAACATAGGATACTTAATAGTTTTTAGTTGAAAATGTAAAGGAAAATTTATCATGAAAGTTCCATTTTTGAAAATTGGCAATGCCATTGCCGACCAACCGATCATTCAGGGTGGTATGGCAGTTGGGGTTTCGACCTCCGAATTGGCCGTGGCCGTAGCTGAAGAGGGCGGTATCGGGGTGATTGGCGGAACCGGTTTAAGCATGGATGATCTGCGCCGCCAGATGCGTGAAGCTCGGGCCGCCACTAAAGGTTTGCTGGGCTTAAATGTTATGGTTGCGGCTCGGGAATTTAAAGAATCGGTGCTGGTTGCTCTGAAAGAGAAGGTTGATGTCGTGGTTGCCGGAGCCGGTTTTTCCCGCGATGTTTTTACGATCTGTAAAGAGTGGAAAACTCCGGTTGTAATTATGGTAGCTTCTGCAAAAGTTGCGCGCATGGCGGAACGTTTGGGTGCCGCCGCCGTGATTGTCGAGGGTTGTGATGCCGGTGGTCATCTCGGATCTGAGGAGAAAACGACCGATCTTTTGCCAGCTATCTGTGAGGCAGTTTCAATTCCGGTGATTGCTGCCGGCGGTTTCGTCAATGGCGCTGATATTGCTCGGCAGTTGGAAATGGGGGCCGCCGGAGTTCAGCTCGGAACCCGTTTTCTCTTAAGTGACGAGTGTACCGTGCACAAAAATTTCAAAGATCTGTTGATTAATGCCAAGGCTTCTGATCTGTTTCGTATCATGTCGCCAGTGGGATTACCGGCCAATGCTATCCTTACTCCGTTGGTCGAAAAATATCTTTCAGGTGACAGCTCGATTCGGCCCAAAAGCTGTGACGCCTGTCTGAAAAAGTGCGGCCAACAGTTTTGTATTCTGGAGGCTTTACAGCGAGCCCGAAATGGTGATTATGAGCGCGGCCTCTTCTTTACCGGGAAGCGTTATGTCGACATTAATGCGGTTGAGCCGGTGAAAAAGATTTTTTCTGATCTTCTGCAGGAGACTCAAGTTTATCTTGAGCGGGTTCTTGAGAAGGAGACCCCGACTCCGACCGGTGCAGGCTGAGGGCTCTAGCCGGCGAGTTTTTGTTTAAAGTTTTAACGACTTCATCCAATAACGGGGCGAGGCTCTCCGAGCGCCGGGCTGAGATGGCTATCGCCTGATAGCGTTTTTTCAACCACTGAGCGGTTTCGTTGGTTACCAGATCAATCTTGTTGGCAAGCATCAGGGTTGGTATTTGGCCGAGACCAAGTTCTTCGAGAAGTTGGTTGACGGTTTCGATCTGTTCTTCGAGATCTTTGCTGT
>JAYEGS010000030.1:0-5801 GCA_034659215.1 Pseudomonadota bacterium
ATAGTTGATGGCGTAGCCATCCCGTGACTTTTTAAGAATACATCATAGTTGGCTGTTACTAAATACAGGGAGAAATACGATGAAATATTTAAATATTATGTTTATCTTTGTCGTCACAATGTTTGTTGTCTCAGTCTCTCCGGTTTTTGCGGATGACCCTTTCGGCGATCTTATCAGCGGTACCAAAATCTACTTTTCTCATGTCGCAACTCAGAACGGTTGGGAGACCGAGATTGCGGTTATCAATCCGACCTCAGAGGCGGCTTCCGGAACCATGATTTCTTACAGCGATAGTGGTCGTCAGGTTGGGGATCCCATTTCAATTGATCTCCCGGCTCACGGTCGTTATCAGGCCGAAGTTGGTACTGCCTTTGCGAACCCCGAAACTATCGCTTATATTGTTTTAACCTCCGAAGTCTTTGGTTTGAAAGGTTATACTAAATTTCATATGGGTGGGATGCGGGCTTCAATTATGGCCTCCGGCCCCCGCACAACCGGTCTTTTCACTAAAATCGATCATGAAGGTTGGACCGGGATCGCTTTTATCAATACGGCTTCAGCCGCAACTGCCAATATTACGTTGACGGCTTATGATAATAATGGTGAAGTTGTGGCGGAAGAGACCATGCAGGTGGTTTCCGGGGAAAAGGTTGTGGATCCGGTTGAGAAAATTTTTACCGATTCGGTCGAAAGTGCAACCTATGTCAGTTATACCTCAGATCACGGTGTTGTCGGTTTTTTTCTTAATGGTTTCGGCGATGGTTCCGGTGCCGGAGATGTGCTTGATGGTTCTCAGGCTTTGTAGGGAATAGACCATAAAGTTGCAGCAAATAGAGGCGGACTTTGCTGTCGCCCCCCCCTTGAATGGGGTCAAATCCTGACAATGGCTGTTGGCAGTGTTTCGGCTTATCCGATTCTCTCGACACGCCATCGTCAAGAATTGACCCCACCCGAGATAGAGTGAAGTTTTTGTCGCGGTTTTAGTTCGCTCTTGGCTGGAACTCGATAAAATAGCTTGACGGCTATTTTCTTCTTCTGTATAGTTGCATGATTCTTTAAGTATTAAAATATGAATAGATGGTTTTCTTGATAAGTGATAAGTGATAAGTGATGGGTGATGGGTACTATGGAAAAAGAGATGGACTCACGGGGAAATATTGGGACAAATAGTGACCTGGTCTCTCTGCAGGCGGCTTTTTGTACTATTTTTTCATCACCTGTGCGTCTGCGAATAATGAGTATATTGGGGGCTGGAGAACAGTCAGTTGGGGAGTTGGCCGAGCAACTTGATGTTTCGATGGCTAATGTCTCACAGCATTTGCGGCTGATGCGTAATCAGGGTGCGGTCGGTTTTCGGCGGGAGGGAAAAACCGTCTACTATCGGGTCGCCAACCCGAAATTTATTGAGGGGATGATGAAGGTGCGTGAAGGTTTATTAGAAGAGTTGCGGAAAAAAGGAGAAATTGTCTGATGCGAAAGAGATATTTTGTTTTCGGTCTGATCTGTATGGCGTTGTTGCTCGGGATTTGGGGCGGCGGGGTCAAACCGGAGTTGGTAAAAGAAGCGTATGGGGGCATGTCGACTGCCGATCACGGGCGTTTTGTTGAACTTGATAAACCTTTTGCTTCAGGGCCCGAGGTTACCAGGGCCTGTTTGAAATGTCACAATCTTGCCGCCTCACAGGTGCATCGCTCGATTCATTGGACCTGGGAGTGTAAGAAGGGTGATAAAAAAGGCCTGGGTAAGGCCCATATCGCTAATAATTTCTGAATATCGCCGCAATCGAACTGGTGCAGGTGCACCAGCTGTCATGCCGGTTATAATTGGAGCGAGAAGAGTTATGATTATACAGTCGAAGAGAATGTTGATTGTTTAGTCTGTCATGATACCACCGGAAACTACCACAAATTTCCGACTGATTGCGGGCATCCGGCGTATGAAGATAAGAAGTTTGGCGGCAAAGAATTTAAAGCGGTTGATCTGCGAAAAGTTGCGCTTAAGGTTGGGGCGACGAGCCGGACGACTTGTGGAAGTTGCCATTTTTACGGCGGCGGCGGCGACGGAGTTAAGCACGGTGATCTCGATTCATCACTGCTAAAGGCCGATAAAACTCTTGACGTACATATGGATGTGAAGGGTTTGAACTACTCCTGTACGGCCTGTCATACGACCAAAGGCCATCAGATTTCCGGGCGCTGTTATGAGAAGGCCGCACCCAATAAACATCAACTGGCTCTGCCGAAAGATGATGGCGAACGTCTCGCTTGTGAATCGTGTCATAGCCGCACGCCGCATAAAAATAGCGATATCTTGAATCATCATGGCGATAAAGTCGCCTGTCAGACCTGCCATATCCCGCAATATGCGCGGGGCGGAAGATTTACTAAAATGTGGTGGGACTGGAGTACGGCGGGGACAATGGACGAAAACGGTAAGCCTATTGTTAAAAAAGATGAGCACGGCAATCTTATATTTCACTCTAAGAAAGGGGATATGGGTTGGGGCCTAAATGTAAATCCTGAATATGGCTGGTACAATGGTTCAATGAGTTATTTCAGGGCGAGTGACAAAATTCCTCCGGGTGCCGAGAAAATCGAGATTAACACCTTAAAAGGTGATTACGAAGATCCCGCGGCGCGGATTTTTCCCTTTAAAATCATGCGCGCAAAACAGCCTTATGATCCGGAAAATCGAACCTTGCTCATTCCGTATCTGGCCGGGAAAAAGGGTTCCGGGGCTTATTGGGGGGACTTCGACTGGCAGAAGGCGGGGGAGGTCGGCATGCGGGAAGTCGGTCTGCCGTTTAGTGGAAAGGTTGATTTTATCGAGAGTGATATGTACTGGCCGATCACCCATATGGTTGCACCTAAAGAGCAGGCTCTCTCCTGTGAAGAGTGTCACAGTCGTAATGGCCGTTTAGCCGACTTGAAGGGCTTCTATCTGCCGGGGCGTGATCGTTGGGGCCTTTTGGATCGTCTGGCTTGGGTGGCTCTGGGATTGACCCTGTTAGGCATTTTGCTGCATGCCGGTTTGCGTTTTGTCAGTGCCGGTCGCAAGGGAGGGCAATCATGAAGATAAAACTTCAACTCTATACCCGTTTTGAACGTTTCTGGCACTGGTTTCAGGCTTTTTTGATCATCTTTTTGTTGGTCACCGGTTTCGAGGTGCATGGCAGTTGTAAAATCTTCGGTTATGCCGCCGCCTGTCGCTGGCATAATCTGGCCGGAATAACGTTGTTGGTTTTAAGTTCTTTTGCCATTTTCTGGCACCTGACCACCGGTCAGTGGCGTCACTACCGGCCCAGTTTTGAAAATCTGCAAAAGATTATCGGCTACTATCTTGTCGGCATCATGCGCGGTGAGCCACACCCTTTTCACAAAAGTGAAGAGCGTAAACTTAATCCCCTACAGGCTCTCTCATATTCTTTTCTGAAAGTGGTTCTGCTGCCGCTGCAGCTCTTATCCGGTCTGCTCTATTATTACTATAATGACTGGATCAACTGGGGCTTTGCGGCGCGGCTGGACGGGGTCGCGTTTCTGCATACGGCGATGGCCTTTGCCATGCTCCTCTTTCTGGTTGTGCATGTCTATCTGACGACCACCGGCGGCACTTTACTCACTTATACCAAATCGATGTTTACCGGGTGGGAAGAAGTTGATAGCAAAATCATGAGTGAGGAGTGATGAAAAAGCCGTCTATTCGCCGATTGATTTAGCGATTCTAAACTGATATAAGGTACTTTGATTTTACGGTGCCGCAATTAAAAAAGACGGGCTCGTGAAAGGGTCCGTTTTTTTATTTAATTTTATCTCATTTTATTTTATCTGGGAGGCTGGAAGGATAATGTCTGTAAATTTGGAAGAAAAGTGTATTAATACGATCCGTTTTTTGGCAGTTGATATGGTTGAAAGGGCCAATTCCGGACATCCGGGGATGCCGATGGGGGCGGCTGCCATGGCCCACACCCTCTGGAGTCGTTTTTTGCAGCATAATCCGGCTAATCCCGAATGGCCCGACCGCGACCGTTTTATCCTCTCGGCCGGACATGGTTCGGCCCTGCTCTATGCTCTGCTTCACCTTAGCGGTTATCCTTTAAGTCTTGATGATCTGAAAAACTTTCGCCAGTGGGGTAGTTTGACGCCGGGTCACCCCGAATATCGTCATACTCCCGGGGTTGAAATGACGACCGGACCTTTAGGTCAGGGGTTGGCCACCGGAGTCGGTATGGCGATGGCCGAAAGAAGTCTGGCGGCGGCCTTTAATAAACCCGAATTTCCGGTTGTCGACCACTTTACTTACGGGATTGTCGGCGATGGTGACCTGATGGAAGGGATCTCGCATGAGGCCGCATCGTTGGCCGGGAACCTCAAGTTGGGAAAACTTATCTACCTTTACGATGATAACCATATCTCGATCGAAGGTGATACCGCAATCACTTTTAGCGAAGATCGGGCCGCCCGTTTTCGGGCCTACGGCTGGCAGGTGATTGAAGTTGCCGATGGTAATGATTGTGCGACTATTGCCGCAGCTCTGAGCGCCGCTCGCGAAGATCTTGAGCGTCCCAGCTTGATTGCGGTTCGCACCCATATCGGTTTTGGGAGTCCGGCGAAACAGGATACCGCCTCGGCTCACGGTGAGCCTTTGGGGGCGCAAGAGATTATTACGACCAAAAAGAATCTCGGTTGGCCGGCTGAAACGGACTTTTTGGTTGAAGACGATGTCTATGAAAGTTATCACCAGGTAAAGACCGCCGGATCTCAAGCCGAAAAGAAGTGGCAGAGCATGATGGCGGCTTATCAAGAGCAATTCCCCGAATTGGCGGCTGAATGGGAGCGTCGTCAAGCCGGTGAATTTCCGGTCGATTGGGAAAAATCTCTGCCCAGCTTTCCGGCTGACGAGAAAGGCCTGGCCACGCGGGCCGTTTCCGGCAAGATGATCAATGCCTTGGCCGGAGTTTTACCGGAATTGATGGGTGGTTCAGCCGATCTCGGCCCCTCCAACAAAACCCTGATTAATGAGGCGGCCGATTTTGCCGCGCCCGATTTTGCGGGTCGTAATATCCGTTTCGGGGTGCGTGAACATGCTATGGGGGCGGTGCTTAACGGACTTGCCTTGCATCATGGGGTGCGCGTTTACGGCGGTACTTTTCTGGTCTTTTGCGACTATATGAAACCGGCAATTCGCCTGGCGGCGATGATGGGTTTGCCGGTGATCTATGTTTTCACTCATGACAGTATCGGCCTCGGCGAGGATGGGCCGACCCATCAGCCGATAGAACATCTTGCGAGTTTACGCGTAATCCCCAACCTGACCGTAATCCGGCCGGCCGATGCTAATGAAACCGTGGCCGCCTGGAGCGAGGCTTTACGTCGTAAGGATGGTCCCACGGCTCTGATTTTGACCCGGCAGAACCTGCCGACCCTGGCCCCGATGGTCGAAAAATCTGCGGCGGGATTGCATCGCGGAGCCTACGTTGTGACTGAGGATGAGACAGAACCAGCTGATATTACGCTGATCGGTACTGGTTCAGAGCTTTCTCTGGCATACTTTGCGGCTTTAGAACTTAAGCAAAAAGGGATTTCGGCCCGGGTTGTCAGTATGCCGAGCTGGGAACTTTTCGGGAAACAGTCCAAAGCCTACAAGCATCAAGTTTTGCCCCCGGACGGTCGCCGCCTGGCGATTGAGGCGGGCTCGTCAATGGGTTGGCATCGTTATCTGAAAGGTCGGGGTGAAATAATTGCAATCGACCACTTCGGTGCTTCAGCTCCGGCTTCCGAACTCTTTAAACAATTCAGAATTAC
>JAYEGS010000031.1:0-5780 GCA_034659215.1 Pseudomonadota bacterium
CACTGTCAAGCTCGGTCAACAGTTGTTCCAGTTCTTCTCGCCCGGTAGCCGGAGTAAATCGTTTTTGCAAAAGCCGGTACTCTTTTTTGCCGATCACCAAAGCAACAACCCCGGCCGACGGCAGGTCTTGACAACCGGCACTATCAAGTTGCAGAAAAAAGACGATCTGGTTCCAGATCTTTGAGTTATCGACCGCAAAAATCCTCAGCTCACGTCCGGTCGGTGGCCGCGTAACAACCTCGACCCGGATATCCTTGCCCCAGAAGGCTGAAGCATAAACCGCAAGCCGGGCTTGCCCCGCCGCGACTTGCCGACTCACAACCGCCCCTTCCGGCATCGTAATCTCAAGCAGAACCCCACCTTTAAGTTCGACCCCAAGCAGATAATCGAGGGATTTTCCCAAAAAAGGGTCACGATAGTTGACGTAACCTAAGAATCCACCGACTGAAGCCATTAAAATTCAATCCCCCGCTGGGCCTTGATCCCCTTCTGGTAAGGATGCTTAATCTCGCGCATTTCAGTAACCAGATCAGCGGCTTCAATAAGTTCTGCCGGAGCGTCACGACCGGTCAAAATAACATGCACCCGAGCCGGTTTTTTGGCTAAAGTTTCAAGCACCATACTGACCGGCAGAAGACCGTAGCTCAAGGCATAATTGACTTCGTCACAGACAACCAGATCATACTCATCACTTAAAATTTTCTCGGCGCAACTGGCCCAGGTTGTCTTGGCCAACTCACAATCTTCGGGAGCCGGTTCGCCATCACCCAACTTCAAAAAACCATGGCCCATCGGCTCAAGCGAGAAATTTTCAAATTTCTCGGCTGCATGCAACTCACCATAGCGCCAACCACCCTTGATAAACTGGATCATCGCAACTTTGAAACCCTGTCCTAAAGCCCGAAAAACCGTGCCCAAAGCCGCCGTGGTTTTCCCTTTACCATTACCGGTATTAATAATAATCAAACCGTGACGTTTATCTTTACTTTCCTGCGACATAAAAGAGACTCCTACGTAAACTTTGGAAAAATAATTTGACCCTTTTTCAAACTTGGGCCAAATTAGACCACCTCTTTCTTCTTGTCAAGCAAATGCATCAAATCAGTCAACTTCTTCAGAAGCGAAAATCCAACTCGAAAGATAGCGCTCACCGCTATCGGGGAAGATGACGACAATCATTTTGCCTCGATTTTCCGGTCGCCGGCCGATACGCAAAGCGGCTAAAGCGGCGGCCCCTGAGGAAATGCCGACTAAAACCCCTTCACTCCTGGCCAGTTGCCTGGTCATGAGCGCAGCCTCTTCAGAAGAGACTTTGACAATCTCATCAATAATTTCCCGGTTTAAAACCTCAGGGATAAATCCGGCACCAATACCCTGAATCCGGTGCGGCCCGGAAGTATTGCCGGACAGGACAGCGGATTCCACGGGTTCAACGGCAATTATCTGCATTTCAGCCTTATTTTTTCGGAGAATCTCGCCGCAACCGGTGATCGTACCGCCGGTACCGATACCGGCCACCAGAATATCGACCCGGCCGTCGGTATCATCCCAGATCTCAAGAGCCGTCGTCCGCCGGTGGATCTCCGGATTGGCTTTATTGGCAAACTGTTGCGGCATAACGCTACCCGGGTTTTGCTGATGAATCTTTTCCGCTTCGCTAATCGCCCCTTTCATACCATCGGCACCGGGGGTCAGCACCACGACAGCTCCCAGGGTTCGCAGCAGATCCCGTCTCTCAATACTCATGGTATCAGGCATCGTCAGAATCAGACGATAGCCCCGACTGGCCGCAACAAAAGCCAGACCGATGCCGGTGTTGCCACTGGTGGGCTCGATGATTAGTCCTCCCGGAGCCAAATTTCCGGATTGCTCTGCGGCATCAATCATAGCCACGGCAATCCGATCTTTAACACTGGACAAGGGGTTAAAATATTCCATTTTAGCAACAATTTCAGCCCCGCTTTCTTGAGACAACGAGGCAATACGCAACAGCGGTGTATTGCCGACCAGATCCGTTAGGTTATTGGCTATCTTCATGGTTGTCTCCTTTACAAGTTATTATTTATACTTTTAGTTAAGATAAAGAATCATAGGGTTCATGTCAACTATTTTTTTACGCACTCCCGCCCGTTCGCATTGCTTCCATTATATCAACCAATCGATACGTCCGGTATAATAGAAATTTTCAATTGGTTTGTTGTCTCGGCCTCATGTTATAGGAGGCCGACAGGTTGCATCTCTCGCGGCAAAGCATAATTTTAGAGAAGAGAAAGAACAGGAAGAAAATGATTGTTACTCCGACTATTTGCGTAAATGAGAATGATTCCCCTCCGGCTACGGGAATTGAGGTTGCGATTATTATTCCGGTCTTGAACGAGGAAGAGGCTATTGTCAAAGTTCTCAACGACCTGCCGGAGCACCGGCGTAAGTTGGTGTTGGTTGTCGATAACGGCAGCTCCGACAACAGTGCTGCCGTGGCGCGGGCGGCCGGGGCCATGGTTCTCTTTGAGCCCCAAAGAGGTTATGGTCGAGCCTGCCTGCGGGGCTTGAAATGGCTTGAAGAAGAGCACATTGAACCTCGGGTGGTGGTTTTTCTGGACGGTGATTACAGCGACTACCCAGCCGAGATCGAGCTCCTGCTGAGACCGCTACTGGCCGGAGACTTTGATTTTGTTTTGGGCTCAAGGACGAAAAAAGTGCTCTCTCGTCGGGCTTTGACGCCCCAGGCCCGTTTCGGTAACCTTCTGGCAACGTGTCTGATCGACTTTTTTTGGGGTTTTTCTTACAGTGACCTGGGACCTTTTCGGGCTCTTGACTACACTCTTTTAAAACGTCTGTGCATGGATGATCAAACCTACGGTTGGACCGTACAGATGCAGATTCGGGCCTTGCAAGCTGGAGCCCGGATTCTGGAAATACCGGTTTCCTACCGTTACCGCATGGGCAAGTCCAAGATCAGCGGAACCGTTAAAGGGACGATTTTAGCCGGCTATAAAATTCTTTCAACCATCAGGCACGAGCGAACCCAGCGATTTTAGGAGACTGTCCGAGAATGCTCTTTTTCCCCAGCTCTTCGTTATTTTTTGAAAATAATGCTCGAAATACTAGGTGTATATCTGTGCTTATTTTCAAAAAATGCCTCGATCTGAGAAAAAATTTCTATTCTCGGACAGCCTCCAAGGCCCTTGATAATGAAATATGATTTTTTCATGTTATCTGTAGTCGTCTATTATGGACTGCTGCTCTTGCTGGCAATTTTCTGCCTGCACCGTTTCTTTCTCATCCGCCTCTATTACCAGACCCGGCGTCATGATCCTGAACTTCCAATCATGACGCCCGAAGAGTGGCCGATGATTACCATTCAACTTCCTCTGTTTAATGAAAAATATGTAGCTGAACGACTCTTGCTCCGGGCCGCGGCGCTTGATTACCCGACTGAAAAACTGGAGATTCAGGTGCTTGATGATTCAACCGATGAAACCACCACTCTGGTAGCCGGGCTGGTTGCTGAACTACAGGAAAAAGGTGTAAACATAAGCCATCTGCGACGAACTAAGCGCCACGGTTTTAAAGCGGGTGCACTGGCAGCCGGGCTGGATCGCTGCCGGGGTGAACTGGTAGCTGTTTTTGATGCCGATTTTCTTCCCGCAGCCGATTTTCTGCGCCGCACCGTGCCCTATTTTAAAGAACCTGGCCTGGGGATGGTTCAGGCCCGCTGGGAGTTTATCAATCGTGACTATTCCTGGCTGACCCGGGTTCAGGCCATGCTTTTGGACGGCCATTTCGTCATCGAACACGCAGCCCGTAACCGCTCCGGGCGCTTTTTCAATTTTAACGGCACCGCCGGGATCTGGCGCCGCGCCGCGATTGCCGACGCCGGCGGCTGGCGCGCCGACACCCTGACCGAAGATCTTGATTTAAGTTATCGCGCCCAGATGCGGGGCTGGAGCTTTCTCTATCTTAAAGATCTGACCGTCGACAGCGAGTTACCGGAAGATATCAACGCCTTTAAAACCCAGCAACATCGTTGGGCTAAAGGTTCGGCTGAAACCCTCCTCAAACTGGCCCGTCCACTATTGGTAAGTTCGTTACCCGTCAAGATAAAGATTGAGGCCTTTTTTCACATGGCCGGAAATTTTGCCTATATCCTGCTGCTTGCTCTGGCTTTGATCATGTACCCTTCCCTGATCGGTCGTTTTAACCTGCCCTGGCAACGCCTTCTGCTCATTGATGCTCCCCTGTTCCTGGCGACGAGCTGTGCGGTATCACTTTTTTTTCTGGTATCGCAGTGGGAAAACGGTCATTACAACCGACGCACTCTGATCACATTGCCGCTGACTTTAGCCGTCGGCGTCGGCCTCGCCATAAATAACGGAAAAGCGGTTTTTGAAGCTCTCATTAACTATCGCACGCCTTTTATTCGTACGCCTAAATTTAATCTTTTAGAAAATGGCCGCCGCAATCCGATCTATCGCCGCCCCCTCTATACGATTCCGGCCCTGGAAATTTTTATCGGCCTCTATTTTTGTTTTATTATGGCGGTGGCCGTCGATCTCGGCAAATTTGCCCTGTTACCGTTTATGGCCCTCTTTGCCTGCGGTTTTACCGGTAATGGTATATTGAGCCTGGTGCATGGCAAAAGGAGTCTCTGGCGGTGGCAAAAAGCATGAATAATAAATTTGATGGCCTGCCGGAAGGCTGTCCGAGGATAATTTTTTGAGTATAACACAGAGTTGGGGAAAAAAGACATTTTCGGACGGGCTTCTGGAAAATTGTATTGAATGCAACCGCTGCGTCGAGACGTGCGATTTTTTAGCCGCCTACGGCAACCCTCGAGAGATAGATGTTCGTCTAAGCGCTGCCTTAGAACCCGAAATCCCCTACTCCTGCTCCCTCTGTTCGGCCTGTGAAACCGTCTGCCCGGTCGATGTCCCGATCAAAGAATACTTTCTGGCCCGGAGGCAGGAGTGTGTGGCTGCAGGCCAAGGGCCGCTGCCCGCGCATCGGGGCCTGCTTTATTATGAACGTATGGTCTCCTCGTCTCTGTTTACCTCATATTTTCTGCCGCCCGGCGCCCGGCGCGTGCTCTTTCCCGGTTGTGGGGCGATTGGTAAAGCCCCGCAAACGATCAAGAAGCTCTACGCCAACCTGCAACGGAAATGGCCGGGACCTTTGGGCCTGGTACTCGATTGCTGCCTGAAAATCTCGCATGATCTCGGACGAGAGGAATTTTTCACCAAACAGTTCACCATTTTACGACACCGTTTACAGGAGGCCGGGATAACCGAAGTGGTTACTTTATGTCCAAGCTGCACAGATGTCTTTCGCAATCACAGTGACTTTATTGTGACTCCGGTCTATAACTGTCTGACGGAAAATGATGAAACTGTCAAACTCCGGCTACCGGCCAAATACGCGGTTCACGATGCCTGTGTTCTGCGGCGGGACAAAGAGACCCAGACCGCCGTCCGCCAGCTGCTGACCCAAAGAGGTGCAACCCTTGCGCCTTTGCCCCTGGAGGGAGAACACACCGTCTGCTGTGGAGAAGGCGGGGGCGCCTGGTGCCTTGACAAAAATTTATCCACCCGTTATCGCGAGCGGCGCATGCAGGGTTGTGTGGCACCCATGGTGGTCTACTGTTATGCCTGTCGTGATTTTCTTGATCCCCAAGATGAATCCGAAATTGTCCATATTCTCGAACTTATTTTCGGAAGCGAAAATCGTTATCCGGGTTGGCGTACCTGGCTCAATCGTCGGAGTTTGAAAAACTATGTTAAAAA
>JAYEGS010000032.1:0-5774 GCA_034659215.1 Pseudomonadota bacterium
CCGAGGTCTCTCTTTATCAGCCGGAAATGGCAACTTTTGAAGAAGATATGGTTTATGATCAGTATGACGCGGAAGGTTTTATTCGTCTTCAGGCACTTCGTTTGAAAGCTCGGGCGGTTTTGAAAAAATAATGAAACACTTCTTAAAAATGGTATAATTCGCTGTGTCAATCAACTCGAAGAATAATCTCTGCGCCTCTGCGCCTCTGCGGGACAAGCGCCTTTCTTTTTTTCGAGGAGATACTTGCAAGTATAAATTATTATTATTAGTTATTGTTGTTGCTTTAGTTCTGGTCTTTGACCTTTGGACTAAGGCGTTGGCGTTACAGCACCTTTCTCCGGTTTATCCCAGGAAGATCATTGACGGCTTCTTTTCATTAACCCTGGTCATGAACTCCGGGGTTGCTTTCGGGGTTTTCAGCGGGATTGAGAGCTCAATAAAAGCATATCTGCTGCTTACTCTCTCCGGGGTGACCGTGGGTTTGGTCATTTTCTACTATTTTTATGAAAAAAGTTTGCAGTTTGCTGCCCGTTTTGGTTTGGCCTTGGTGGTTGGCGGGGCATTTGGCAATATGATTGATCGCTGGCGGTTTCATAAAGTTGTTGATTTTCTTGATTTCTATTGGCAGAACTATCATTGGCCGGCTTTTAATGTCGCTGATTGTGCGATCAGCATTGGCGTGACCCTTCTCCTGTTTGATGCGCTTTTAGGTATTAAGAGACAGTAAGTCCTATTATGTATCCAATCCTCCTAAAACTTGGGCCGCTGACCCTTCATACGTACGGTTTCTTTGTCGCCCTGGGTTTTTTACTGGCTCTGACCTGGACGCATTATGAGAGCCTGCGCCGAGACATTGATCCCGAGATTTTTCATGATCTCTTTTTTTATGTCGTGGTTTCCGCTCTGATCGGGGCGCGGTTTTTCTATGTTGCTCTCAATTTTTCATATTTTCGTCTAGATCCTTTAGCCGCTTTGCGTCTTTGGGAGGGCGGGCTGGTTTTTTACGGTGGTTTTCTCTTTGCCGTACCGGTTTTTATCTGGCGCATACGTCGCTGGCGGAAACCTATGCTTGAGATACTTGATGTCGGTACTCCGGCTTTGGTGTTAGCCCAGGCAATAGGTCGATTAGGCTGTTTATCTGCCGGCTGCTGTTATGGTAAATCGTGTGAATTAGGGATAGCCATTACTTTTAACAATCCACTAAGTCATGCCCCTTTACACCAGGCTCTACATCCTACCCAAATCTATCACGCGTTGGCGAATCTCTTCATTTTCTCTGTTTTAGTGATTATTTCTCGCCGCTCGGTTCGGCGTGGTGCTTTGGTTGTTGGTTATCTTCTCCTCTATGGAACTTTGCGTTTTATAGTCGAATTCTGGCGTGGTGATCCGCGCGGTTTTCTCGACGGATTTTCTACTTCCCAATGGATCAGTGTTGGTCTTGTAATTTCCGGTATTCTACTTTGGTTTTTCAAGGTAAAAAAGGATAATCTTGTATAAAACTATTAACCCCTTGGTTCTGGCTTCACAATCGCCGCGCCGTCGGAAGCTTTTAACCCAAATGGGAATTGAATTTTCCCTCGCCAGTGCCGACATCGAAGAGGTGCAACTGCCGGATGAGAAAGCGGTCGATTTTGTTGTTCGTATGGCTCTTGAGAAGGCTCTGGCTGTTGCCACAGACCATTCTGATAGTTGGATTCTTACTGCCGATACAATAGTTGTCATTGACGGTGAAATTCTGGGAAAACCTGACGATATTGATGATGCTTGTCGCATGCTTGGCCGAATTGCCGGGCACTGGCATCAGGTTTTCACGGCGTTCACTCTGCATCATCCGGTAGAAGCTAAAACTATTTCACAGTTTGATTCCAGCCGCGTAAAAATTGCCGCTCTTAATGATGACGTTATTGCTGCGTATGTTGCCGGGGGAGAACCGCTTGATAAAGCCGGCTCGTATGCCGTACAGGGAATAGGTGGTGCTTTCGTTGAGGCTATTGAGGGTTCACCAACGACCGTAATCGGATTACCATTGCACTTAGTTATGACACAGCTTTTAAATAACCAAATAATCGCCTTAAAGCTTTGTGGTTCAAAAAATTATTAACCGCTATTGAACTTATTATGATTGAAACAACTACATTCCCGCAGCGACTTGCTGAGGTTCAAAAACGAATTTCTGCTGCCTGTCATCGGTCAGGTCGTTTAACTGACGACGTTACGCTGATAGCCGTCAGTAAGACTTTTCCTTTTTCTCGACTTGAAGATGCTTATACGGCCGGACAGCTGCATTTCGGCGAAAACTATATGCAGGATTGTTTAGCCAAGATAGATCAGGCCAAATCTCTGGGCCTGCCCCTTAAATGGCATTTTATCGGCCATCTTCAGAGCAATAAGGCCAAGTTTTTTAATCCTCAATTTTATCTGTTTCATGCTCTTGATTCATTTAAACTTGCTCAGCAGTTAGCTCGGGTTGCTTTAAGCCAAGGTTTTACGGCCCGGGTTCTGGTTCAGGTTAATATTGCTCTTGAGGCTTCAAAGTCCGGTGTCGCCCCTTTAGAGTTGATTGCTTTTCTTGATAAATTACGCTATATTGAAGGTTTGTCGGTTGAAGGATTGATGACGATTCCTCCGGTTACCGTTTCACCTGAAGAGAGTCGTCCTTACTATCGGGATCTTTTTGCAAAATTGAATGAGGCTCGTGAAGCCATTTTTTTAGATGATCCTGCTTTCCGTCATCTTTCTATGGGAATGTCCAATGACTTCGAAGTTGCTATAGAAGAGGGGGCAACCTATGTCAGGATTGGTAGCTTGTTATTTGGCAAACGAGGATAAATGTAGATTGAGTAAATCTTATGAGTAAGATGAAATCACAAAAACAAAATAAACTTTGGGGAGGGCGATTTACCGCCCCGACTGATGAATTAGTTGAGGAGTTTACGGCCTCGATAAACTTCGATAAACGACTCTATAACGAAGATATCGCCGGCAGTATAGCTCATGCTCGGATGCTGGGTCAGCAGCAGATTATTTCTCCTGAGGTTGCCGATAAGCTGATTACTGCCCTGGGGCAGGTTAAAGAGGAGATTGAATCGGGCCAGTTAGTTTTTTCAGTGGCACTTGAGGATATTCACATGAATATCGAGAGCCGACTTGGAGAAATTGTGGGCACCGAGATTGCGGGCCGGCTGCATACCGGACGGAGTCGCAATGATCAGGTCGCTCTTGACTTGCGCCTTTTTTTAAGATCGCAATTAGAGCAAGTCGAAGGCCTGCTTTTAGATCTGATTACGGTTTTTGTTGACCAGGCGGAATCTAATTTGAACGTTGTGATGCCTGGTTTTACTCATTTACAGCAAGCTCAGCCGGTGCTTTTTTCTCACCATCTGATGGCTTATGTTGAAATGTTAAGGCGTGATTATGAGCGTCTAGCTGACTGTCGTAAACGTCTCTCGCTCTCTCCTCTAGGTTCCGGGGCGTTGGCCGGGAGCAGTTTCCCCTTAGATCGTATGATGGCTGCCGAAGAACTCGGCTTTTCCGGTGTTACCGCTAATAGTCTTGATGCCGTCAGTGACCGGGACGGCGTGGCTGAGGCTCTTTTTGATTTCTCACTTATAATGGTTCATCTTTCACGTTTTTGTGAAGAGTTGGTGCTTTGGTCTTCGGTGCAGTTTGGTTTTGTTACACTCAGTGACTCTTTTTGTACCGGCAGCAGCATAATGCCGCAAAAGAAAAATCCTGATGTACCTGAACTAATTCGCGGAAAATCGGGCAGGGTAGTCGGCTCTTTAGTTTCACTCTTGATGACATTGAAGTCTTTGCCTTTAGCCTACAATAAAGACATGCAGGAGGACAAAGAGCCGCTTTTTGATGCCCTTGACACGGTGGTTGGTTCATTACGTATTATGACGGCGATGATCAAAGAGATGCAGGTTAACGTGGACACGCTTGCGGAGCAGGCGGGAGCCGGGTTTTCTACGGCTACCGAAATTGCCGATTATTTAGTCCGTAAAGGTCTTCCATTTCGTTCGGCCCATGAAATTGTCGGTCAGGTAGTTTCATATTGTGAGCAAAAGAATCTTGTTTTTACCGAGCTCACAATCTCTCAATGGCACCAATTCTCAACCCTTTTTCAAGAAGATCTATTCACATATCTTGCACCCCTGGATGCGGTTGAAGCCAAGGATCTTTATGGGGCAACAGCCCCTAACCGTGTTGCCGAGCAAATTAAACTTGTCCGACAATATCTGGTTGAGGAACATAAATAGTTGAAAACTTCTTTAAAGACACTATTTTTAATTGTCTGTTGCTCAATCATTTTTGGAGCGTGTGGCAAGCGCGGGGAGCCGCAACCGCCAAGTTTGGTTGTACCAGCCCAAATTGATGACCTTAGAGTTGAAATTGCCCCCGGAAAACGTCAGCTTAAGTGGACTATTCCCAAGGTTAATGCAGATAAATCTCATCCGGTAGATCTTAAAGATTTCAAGTTGTTAGTTAAGAAGCTTCCTTTAGATCAGGATAGTTGCCGCTTTTGTGATGAAGGTTTCAACGAGTATTTGACAATTTCATTTGCAAAACCGGCTGTGGGTTATGTTCTTGGCCCCTCTTTTTACCTGCCGCTTCCTGATGTTCCGAATGGCTACGTCTTTATATATTCATTATTATCATTAAATAGTCGGGGTTGGGCCAGTGAAGCTTCTAATAAACTTGCGGTTCTTTCTTTACCAAAAGTTTTGCCGCCGACCAGCCTGCACTTGCAACCCTCTGCTTCAGTGGTCGAACTGCAATGGCAAACACCGACACTGCCTCCGCATTTCAAAGGAGCTTTGCGCTATCGTGTTTACCGCCGCGATTCCAAGGATCCTAATCAGTTGTGGAAATTGATTACGCCGGAGCCAATTGCAGATCCTGAATACATCGATGTCGGGCTTTCTGACTGGAGTTCCTATGAATATGTAGTTACATCTCTAGTTGCCGTAGAGGAAACTTTTTATGAGAGTAATTTTTCCTCTGTTGTTCAGGTTACACCTGGCGATTATACACCACCCGAAATGCTTACTAACTTCTCCGCCTTCCCTTTTCAGGGGGGTGTGCAGTTGATTTGGAGTCCCTCTTTTGCCGCAGACCTTGCCGGCTACCGGGTCTACAGAAGAGACAATATTACCGGGATTGATCAATTGCTTGTAGTTTTACCTCCGGCAAATTATGAATACTTCGACAATACTATAGTTAGTGGGCGGACGTATTATTACAGAGTAACAGCATTTGACCGTTCAGATCGAAAAAATGAGAGCGATCCGACACCCGAGATCTCAGTACCGGTTCAATAATAGTAACTATTCTGCTTTTGTTTGGAGATTTTTTTGATTGATTCGTTGTTAAGTATGACCGGCTATGGTGAAGCAACCCTTGTCATTAATGATAAGGAGTGGCGTTGTGTCGTGCAATCAGTTAATAGTCGTTATCTTGATTGTCGATGTCGTATGCCCCAGAATATTCAGTCTTTTGAGCCGCTAGTTCGCGCAAAAGTTAAGAAGAGTGTCGAACGAGGTAAGGTTGACATTGTTTTAACTTATGATTCTGTTGATGAAACGGTGTCTGATGGAAATCTATCAGCAAATCTTTTTAACAGCACATGGATCACCGGGTTTTGTCGTGCCGGAGAGGAGTTGGTGAGTTCACTTGACTGGCCAAAAACTGAGCATATACACCCAGTCATATTGCAGGCAGCCTTTGCCCGACGGGAAGCGTTTGTCTTGCCTTCTGAAAATCTGGATGAT
>JAYEGS010000033.1:0-5745 GCA_034659215.1 Pseudomonadota bacterium
CGCTGAATACTCTATCCGTTTACGCACAATCTCTTGCGAGACCGGTTCATAACAACTGAACTGCATTGTAAAAGTTGCGCGCCCCTGACTCCGGGACCGAACTTCGGTTGCATAACCAAACATTTCTGCCAACGGCACAAATGCACTAATTACCTGCATTTCGCCACGGCGGCTTTCTACTCCCTGAATACGACCACGACGTCCGTTGAGATCACCCATAACATCACCCAAAAAGTCGCTCGGCACTACCACTTCAACCTCCATTATCGGTTCAAGGATAGTTGGTGCGGCCTGACGCACGCCTTCATTAAAGCCAGTTGATGCTGCCAGTTTAAAGGCCAACTCATTCGAGTCAGTCTCATGCCAGCTACCACCGTTTAACATAACCTTAATTCCGACCATCGGGTATCCGGCCAAAGGGCCTGCCAGCATGGCTTCTTCAAGGCCAAGTTTAACCGGGGCAATAAATTCTCGGGGAAGTTCTTCGGCTTGAATCATATCGACAAATTCTAGCCCCTGCTCACTACTAATTGGCTCAAGTCTGAGCTCAACATGCCCATACTGCTGACGTCCTCCATCTTGACGGATGAAACGTCCCTCACATTCTGTGCTGGTGGTAATGGTTTCTCGATAGGCGACTTGGGGTTTGCCGACATTGGCGTTGACTTTGAACTCTCGGGCAAGACGGTCGACGATAATTTCCAGATGAAGTTCGCCCATCCCGGATATTATGGTCTGGCCGCTCTCTTCATCAATTCTTACTTTAAAGGTGGGATCCTCGGATGCTAATCTCTCTAATGCCTGGCTCAAACGCTCATGGTCACTTTGACTTAAAGGTTCGATTGCCACTCCGATTACGGGCTCGGGCACCTCCATACTCTCAAGGAGAACGGGGTTCTCTTTGAGACAGAGGGTGTCACCGGTGGTGCCGGCTTTTAAGCCAACAACAGCGACGATATCTCCGGCATAAATCTTTTTGACCTCTTCGCGCTTATTGGCGTGCATCTTCAGGAGGCGGCCGACTCTTTCATAACATTTGCGACTACTATTATAGAGTTGCATACCTGTTTCCACAACCCCAGAGTACAAACGAATAAAAGCCAGCTGCCCGACATGCGGGTCAGTCAAAATTTTAAATACCAAAGCCGTCGGCTGTGTTTCATCACTTACCATAATCGTAACCGGTAATCCGCTTTCGACTTCAATTGCGTTGGTTTCCTTAACCTCCACGGGGGAAGGTAGATAATCAACGATGCCGTCGAGAAGTGGTTGGACACCAGTGTTCTTAAATGAGGATCCGCATAAAACCGGCGTCGCATCGGATGCCAAGGTTGCTCTCCTGATCAGGCTTTTAATCTCAGCTTCGCTAATCTCTTCATCTTCAAGGTAGCGTAAGGCAAAATCATCGTCCAGATCAGCAAGATCTTCCATCAGTTTTTCACGGTACTCTGCTACCTGCGGAATCATCCCCTCAGGTACAGCGCGCACTTCGTATTCAGTTCCCAAAGAACATTGATCGAAAAAGATTGCCTGCATGGCAATCAGATCAACCACCCCGGTAAATTTATCTTCTTCACCGATAGGCAGTTGTAAGACCAGAGGGCAAGCCCCCAGGCGCTTATGCATCATGGTCACGACTCGATCAAAATCGGCCCCGATGCGATCCATCTTATTAACAAACGCAATCCGCGGAATCTGGTACTTAACCGCCTGACGCCATACGGTTTCAGACTGCGGCTCAACCCCGCCAACTGCACAAAACAGGGCAACCACTCCATCTAGCACCCGCAGTGACCGTTCAACTTCAATTGTGAAGTCAACGTGTCCCGGAGTATCTATTATATTGATGCGGTGGTCGCGCCAGAAGCAGGTTGTTGCGGCCGAGGTAATGGTTATGCCTCGCTCCTGCTCCTGCTCCATCCAATCCATCGCTGCGGTGCCGTCATGAACTTCACCTAGGCGATGCGATATTCCTGTATAAAATAAAATTCTTTCGGTTGTTGTGGTTTTGCCGGCATCGATATGGGCCATAATCCCAATATTACGATACTTCTCTATCGGAGACTGGCGCCCCACATCATGCCCCAAGCCTTTTGCGCCTACCAGCGATAGTGGGCAAAGGCCTTGTTAGCTTCAGCCATCTTATGCGTATCTTCACGCTTTTTAACGGCATTTCCGCGCTTATTAGCGGCATCAAGCAATTCCGCCGCCAGTTTCTGAGCCATATCCTTCTCACCGCGAGAACGAGAGTAACCGATTATCCAGCGAATCGCCAGAGCCATTTTCCGGTCGGGCAAGACTTCGATAGGAACCTGATACGTGGCCCCGCCAACCCGACGCGATTTGACTTCCACCAACGGCTTGACATTCTCCAGAGCACTTTTAAAGACCCCAAGAGGCTCATCATCGACCCGTTCACTGATCAGATCCATAGCTCCATAAAAGATACCCAGAGCCACACTTTTTTTGCCATCCAGCATCAAGCCGTTGACAAATTTAGCTACCTGACGATCATGATATTTCGGATCCGGATTGATTATCCGTTTTTCTATATCTCTCTTCCTGGCCATCTAAATCCTCGGTAATTCAAATTCTAACTTTTAATAAAGTAAATCTCTTTTATCAGGGCCGCAATCATTTAGGCCGCTTGACGCCATACTTGGAACGTGATTTACGCCGATCCTGAACCCCGACACTATCAAGAGTTCCGCGGATAACGTGATAGCGGACACCAGGTAAATCCTTTACTCTGCCGCCCCTGATCAGAACCACTGAGTGCTCCTGCAGATTATGGCCAACTCCGGGAATATATGAAGTCACCTCGAAACCGTTAGTAAGCCGCACTCTGGCAACCTTACGCAGGGCTGAGTTAGGTTTTTTCGGCGTCGTTGTATAGACTCTGACACATACACCACGTTTCTGCGGGCAATTTTTCAGCGCCGGTGATGTCGTCTTTTTCTTGATCTGTTCTCTACCTTTACGAACCAACTGGTTAATCGTCGGCATTTATTTATCTCCGTCCAAAACAAAAACTTAAAACATTGGGTAATCGAAAAGAGCCAGCGCTTCTAACAGTTGCCGGACTAGTTGTCAAGCATTTTCTGTTCTGACTCAGCTTTTTCTCCGTTTTCTTCAGCAATTACTTTTTCCATAGAGTCCAGGTTGGCCGTAGCTGTCAGATTATCCTTCCACAAAGCGAGCGCCTGATGATAGTAGCTCTCCGCCGCCGGGATATCACCCAGGTAACGGTGCGCCATACCACAATTAGTCAGACTCATCGACAGGGCCCGTTCATAGCGCTCAAAGGGCGCCAGTTCAATCTTATCCTGAGCCAC
This sequence comes from Pseudomonadota bacterium, assembly GCA_034659215.1. GTDB lineage: Bacteria > Desulfobacterota > Anaeroferrophillalia > Anaeroferrophillales > Tharpellaceae > Tharpella. The sequence goes on from JAYEGS010000033.1 coordinate 3,336, forward strand.
ACCTTGACGACCCTCTATGAGCGTCGCAATCTCATCGGCTGTGGGATAATTGGCGGCCAGCCATTTCCGGTAAGCCTCCACGCTGATTGTAAAATGACCCAGCGCTTTTAATATCTCATCCGGATTCTTGCCCAGATCGGCCCGGCTTTTAATCCCGAATTCACCTTCGCCATAAATCCCGACCCGCAAATGTACGGTGCCGATAGCGTTATTAACAATGGCAAAGTAGAAATCATCACTCAAATCAATGCCGGGAATCTCACGCAACATCCGCTCGGCTTCGGTATAACGTTTCAGAGCCCGATCAAATTTACCCCGAATCATCAACTTTTCAGCCTGGGTATAGATGTTCATCGGAGCTTTGTAGTCGGCATTCTGCCCCAGACTCTTATACTGCATATCCCGCCAGAGAAAAAAGAGAGCCCCGGCCACGGAGATCGTAACCACCAGCAAGACAATCTGCATTTTACGATTGAGATGAAGTAATTCTTTAGTAAAAATAGCCATACGAATCCTTAAATCGTGACCTAAACTGAGCCCATTCACAAATCCTGAATGAGACAGAGACAACAAGGAGCGCCTCTATACTCATTGCCCTCGAACTTGTCAACCAAATTTCACCTTTTCAAGTCCAAACGTTCTGAGCAAGCTGACGAAATAGACCGCCAAAATCTCCGGTACTCATTAAAACCACCAACTCTTTGCGCCCGGCTCGCTCTTTGAGAAGGTCATAAAGCTCATCTATACTGGTCAAAGCCCGAGCCGGGATTGAACTTTCTCGAATTGCCCCCGCCAGCCGGGCCGTATCCAGAGCTTCATCTTTATCCATATTGGCCAACCCGTGTACCGGAGCCAACAGAACTTCATCGGCAGCAAAAAATGCCGCCTCCAGCTCTTTTTGAAAAAGATTACGCCGACTGGTCGCGGTTCGCGGCTCAAAAACCGCCAGCAGATGGTGCTCGGGATAATGCTCCCGCAGAGCCTCAAGCGTCCGCTTGATCGCCGTCGGATGATGGGCAAAATCACTGAGATAGATGGTACCCCCTGAACGACCAACCATCTCCTGCCGCCTTTTAACTCCTTTAAATGAGCCTAAGCCCTGAGCCACCGCCGCCCGCGAAAAGCCCAACTCTTTCAGCAAAATCGCCACCGCCAGTGCATTTTCACCATTATGACGACCAATCGCAGAAACTTTAACCGACTCTTCCCGGTTACCGGGGGCACTAAAACTGATCTGCCCGCCATCAACCAGCGCCCGATAATCATGCAAATGAAAATCGGCCCCCGCCGACCAACCATAAGTCAGCACCTTACAAGGTGCATCCGGCAACAATTTTTTCAGCACCGGACAATCGGCGGCGGCAATCAGCAACCCGGTAGCCGGCAAAGCTCTAATTAATTTCCGAAATTCTTCGATAATCTCGTCAATCCCGGAAAAAAGATCGATATGATCCATCTCAATCCCGGTAATAATCAGATGGGTGGCCCGGTAGTGATGAAATTTGGCATGGCGATCAAAAAAGGCACTGTTATATTCGTCCCCCTCCAGAACAAAGCTTTTACCCCGACCGAGTCGATAGTTAGTCGAAAAATTATTCAACTCTCCGCCTATCATAAAAGAGGGCTCCGCGCCGCAACTCCCCAAGGCCCAGGCCAGCATCGAAGCCGTCGAAGTCTTGCCATGGGTACCGGCCACAACCAGACGGTGCTCGGAAGATGACAAAAATTCATGCCACAAAGTTTCCGGCAGTGAACGACAACAAAGACCCAGCTCTTCAGCTCGCACCGCCTCAACATTACTCCGGGCCGCAACATTACCGACCACCACCAGAGCAAAACTCTGCTCCAACCGCCCGGCCTCATAACCGGACTTAACCTCAATCCCCCGAGCCGCCAGCAGATCACTCATCGGCGGATAAGCCGCCGCATCGGAACCACTCACCTGCCAACCCCGCTCTTGCAGCATACTCGCCAAAGCCGCCATCGCCGTCCCGCAAATTCCAATCAGATGAACTTTTTTCATATTCTCCTGCATACAATCGTGTACTTTAAAAATTGGTAACTTCTAAATAACTACTTCATTGCTGTCCGGTAGACAATTTGCATAGACGAAGTTTCGGTTTTTTCCGTTTCTTAAGAAGAACTTTGTTACCACCCAGTACTAACCCTGTCAATTGTTTTTACCGTAAGCTGTATGTGTTTTATCAGGATCTTCACTCTATCACATGTACCAACTTCAAAAAAACGACTGTTCGAGTTTTAGCATCAGGCCGCCGGGGACGTGGTGGACTGATTTTATGGTGATCAGGTCGAGGGGTGATTTGCCGAGGAGGGGCATGGGTTGGGTTAGCTTTTGGATGGGGGCGAGGGGGGAGAGGTCGATTTCGATGTCGGTTTGTTGATCTTTGGT
>JAYEGS010000034.1:0-5731 GCA_034659215.1 Pseudomonadota bacterium
AAGATATAGGCCCAATATTGTTTAAAAACGTCAACTACGGAAATTTTTCCATAATCACGATAGGGTCCGATCCTGAGCTCTCGCAGGCACACATGTACGGGCTGATAATTTAGTGGAACACTCCAGCCGAAACTATGCGACCTCTGAGCGGCAAAACTATTGGAAGGCATTTCGATCAGGGTCTTAGCAACCTGCCCAGCTAAAGCATCATTAATATGATTGAGTTTAGCTAAGGGCCATTCCGGGTAGGCTCTGGTTGAGTGGAGCAGGTGATGGGCGGATAACATGGATTTCAAGTGCGGATGGTAGTGGATTACTTTGAGATCAGCCAGATTAATTTTACCTTCTTCAGCCATACGTTCAAGCGTGCTGGTTCTTACACAACCAACGTCGGCCTGGTTATCGAGCACCGCATATACGGCTGCATCATGGGTTTCGGCAAATGAAAGTGTAGTAAAATCTTTCCGGGGGGTGATACCTGCCTGTTTCAATTCAAGAAGGGCTGCCTGCCAGCCGCCCAAAGATCTCGAATCCGTACCAACAAAGCTTTTGCCGATCAGGTCTTTTATAGAACTAATGTCTTGGCGGTCAGCCCGGGTAAAGATCACTCCGGCAAAGGTGGTCATCAGCTTACCGTTAACATCCTTGTTTATCAGGGTGACGAGCCGGTTTACTTGTTGATTGATTTCCAGTGTGACATAATAGCTGGAATTGCTCAGGACAAAATCAATCTCACCTTTTTCGGTAACCGGAACCAGCTGATCGAAACTGAGCGGGATAATCGAAAATGAGTAGCCCGAGATATTTTGGGAGAGATATTCAGCCGTAGGAGACCATTTTTTCAGGCAGTGTTCAGTTCCACGTTGGGCTAAGACACCGATTTTTACTTGTTTTTCCTCGGCCTGAACTGATGAAACATTAATAAACAGAAAGGGAAATATGAAAACCGGCAACAGCAGAAGTAGAGCTATCCGAATAATTGGTTGGGTTCGGTTCATAACTTTTTTCCACACTTTGTTGGAAGAAAACTAACAACCACTTTCTCTATTATAATTTGAAACTCTCAAGTTGTCCACTATGGCCGATAACTACTAAAATATCACCGGCGGACAAAGCCTTATCAGGACTCGGAATAAAACTTGGCTTGCCGCCGGCCCCGGGGCGCACGGCAATAACCTGGATTTTATAGCGATTGGTCAAATCAAGTTGGCGCAACGTTTTACCGGCATTTAAATCAATCGTCAGCTCTTGAATAACCAGATCCTGATCGAAAGGCAGATAGTCAATAAAACCAGGGTGAGAAAGACGGTCGGCTAACTGCTTGGCGGCCAAATCCTCAGGGATCACAACCCGGTCAACCCCAATCTTTTTCAACAAATTTCCGTGGTCGGGATTGCTGGCCTTGACCCAGACATTGGGAACCTTAAGCTCTTTAAGAAAGAGTGAAATCATAGCACTGGCGGAGATCGAATCGCCTACACTGACCACAACATATTCGAGCTCAGTCATCCCGGTCTGTTCCAGAACCTCTTTTTCCTGGGCATCGGCCAGAAAAACCTGGGTCAGATGGGTCTGGGCCTGCTTGATATGAGCGGGATTATTATCGAGACCAAGAACATCGTGTCCGAGTTCAACCAGATGTCTGGCAAAACTCAGACCAAATTTACCTAGTCCGATAACCCCGACCTGAAGTTTCTCATTTCCCATGTTTGATACCCTCGTAAAAACCTATCAACCGATCAATAAACTCTCTTCCGGCCACTGAAAAAGCTCTTTCTGTCGGTAACTCTGGACGGCAGCAATAAGAATAATCGGGCCAAGTCTTCCGGTAAACATCAATAATATTATAATAATTTTGCCGATCGCAGTTAGTTTTGCCGTCAACCCCAAACTCAGACCGACAGTTGCATAAGCGGAAACCGTCTCAAAAAGAATTTTCAGTTCCAAGTCACGGCTTTGTGTATGGGGTACTAAACCTCCTTCGCTGATATTGAGCAAAAAAGCCGCTGTAAGTATGATAACAACTGAGAAAAAGAGCAGCACCAGGGCCTCATGCAGGATCTTGCGTTCAACCGCGAAGTGGCCGATTACGGCCTGCGAACGGCCTTTGATCTGGGCCATCAAAAAGGCGGTCAAGACTCTGAAGGTTCCCACTTTAAGACCTCCGGCGCAAGAGCCTGAGCCCCCACCGATAAACATCAGAATAATCATTAGATAAAGCGAAACAGTCGTCATCATATTCAGATTGATGGTGTTGAAACCGGCGGTGCGGCAAGTTACCGATTGGAAAAAACCGGTCAGCAGGGTAACCGCCCAATCGGTATCCGGTGGCGTCGCACAATATTCAAAAAAAGAGATTCCCACACCGCCGGCTATAATCAGAACCAAGGTTGTGGAGAGAATGATTTTGCTGTACCAGCTTAAGCGCCGCCGCCGCGACCGCGACCGTTTCAAAGGTGTGCTCAGGCAACCGCCGAACTCAACCACAACTGAAAACCCGAAACCGCCGGTAATAATTAATAACATTATCACCAGGTTAACCCCCCAGTTGGCATGCCAATGTGATAAACTGTCCTGATAAAGCGAGAAACCGGCGTTACAAAAAGCTGAGACCGAATGAAAAAGAGCCGCAAAAAAAGTAAAATCCCGGGGTGCGGCCGCATAGAGGAGAAAGGCGCCGATTATTTCAATAATCACTGTCCAGAGTACAATCTTTGTCAACAGCTTGCCGAAAGGCTGGGTGCGGGCATGCTGTAACCCTTGGCCGATCACGAAAAGATCATTGAGAGCGACCCGTTGTCTGATCAGGTAGTAGATCAAGGCGGCATAAGTCATGATACCGATGCCGCCAAGCTGGATCAGTAACAAAATAACACTTTGGCCAAAGAGAGAAAAGGTGGTGCCGGTATCAAGCGTTACCAGGCCGGTCACACAGATTGCGGAAGTGGCGGTAAAAAGAGCATCAAGCCAGGATATCGAAGAGACTGCCAAGGCGTTTCGGCTATAGAGCAGGATAGTACCAACCCCAATTGTCCCGCCAAACAGAATAATCGGCAGAGTAATCGGTGTAATTCTAAAACGAATACTTTTCATCTGTACTATTCCCACAATTAAGTTCGCAGTTCTACTGTAGAACTATCGACATTTTTTGTCAAGTAGGTAGTGACATGTTAGTCGATACCTGGATCAGGGGCAGGAGGTTGCAGTTCGAAATGTAAAATGATGTAAAATGGAATGTGAGATGGAATTGGGTTGGACATACATGCATTATGGGAATATTCAACGATAATTACAACTGGCTGCGGATACTTGAAAGACAATACCGCAGCCAGTTGAGAGATTAATTTTATTTGATTTTTACCTCTATCTCTTTGGGTTTGACCTCTTCTGACTTTGGAATAGTCAGAGTGAGAATACCGTTTTTGTATTCGGCTTCAATACTGCTGGATTTGGTTGTTTGCGGTAAAGTAAAGCTCCTCACAAAAGAACCATACGAGCATTCAATTCGATGGTTCTTTTTATCTTCGGTTTCAGATTTCTTTTCGCCTTTGAGAGTTAGAACGCCATCTTCGACTTTTACGCTGACATCATCTTTGTCGACGCCGGGCAGTTCAGCTCTGACAAGAAAAGCATCTTCGGTTTCGCTGATATCGACTACCGGCATCCAGTCTCCGACCTCAAATGTTCTGTCATCGTGTTTCATCAGTGATTTTCTGGCCGATCTGTTGTATCTGTCCGCCAAATTTTCCATCTCACGGAATGGATCCCAGATTGATAAACTCATAACAAAACCCCCTTTTCTAATGATGATTGTATTTCAACCACCAGCTTGTTATCGCTGTTGGCCGGCCTGTGATATTTGTTAACCATCAAAAGATTCGATAACCAACGTTAATCTTATCGAATCATCCCTAGCTGTTAAAAGGCCGCGCACCTTTTTTTAGGCAACCCGACCGTCTTGTCTTAGCAATAGAGTGATTTAACAAGACACGTGGTTTTCCGACCCTGCCTCACAACAGGTGTGGCTTTATCTTATTAACTTTAATTATAATCGGCGAAATGGGAATGTCAATACTACTTTCAGTATAAAGGGTATTGTATTTACGGAGACTCGGTTAATCTCATACAGTTCATGAAGAGACTTTTATGAGGGTCTGGGGTAGGGGAATGTGGTTTTTGCCGTCGCTCTTGGGGTTATTTATAATGCAAAAACCTTGAGAGAGCTTTCAGGCTGGGTTACGACCCTCTTGCCATCAGAAGAAATTTGTTACAACATCCTTGAGCGAACCCTCGGTTGCGAATGCCGGCTTCTTGGTGATCGTGAAGTGAATCTCGCCTTCGCGCACATAGTACGAACCCTCAATTTCACCTCTGAAATAACCGGAGACTGTGTTTCCGTTAATAACAACATCAAGTGACGACCATTTTGCCTCTTGTTTTGCCCGCTCTAAAGTTGCGGACATATCCGTGCCCGGCCAGATGTTGACGGAGAATCTGATTGCCATATTTCCTCTTTATTTTGTTCTGTTCAGTTCTAAAATGTTCACATGAGAAGCTCTGTCCCGTCTTAAAGAAATTCAGTACTCCAAACAATCCATTCCTTCATGAAAATATTTTGTGATGATTTCATGAAGTTCTTCCCGGAAAATCTCCTCTTTTCCCCCGAATCTTTCATACAGAGGTTTGGCTATACGACTGAAGATGTCAAACAGGTACGGGTCAAAGTGTGATCCGTTTTCCTCTTTCATTATTTTCATCGCCTCCTCAAAAGAGAACGCCTCTTTATAAGGCCGTTTCGAGGTAAGTGCGTCAAAAACATCGGCAATGGCAAATATTCGTGCGGTAACCGGGATACTCTCACCGGAGAGTCTCTTGGGATAGCCTTTTCCCGCCATCTTTTCGTGATGAGAAGTGACAACCTCCAAAGCATCGTGCAGCCATTGTGAGCGTTGGATGATTTCACGCCCTTGCTCAACGTGGGTTTTCATTATTGCAAACTCTTGGTCATCAAGTTTTCCCGGTTTCAAGAGAATTTCATCCGGAATACCTATTTTACCAACATCATGAAGAAAGGATCCCTTAATGAGAGTACGCATAGTCTGGTTGGGCAGGCCCAACTCTTCACCAATATGAACTGCATAAATGCAGACCCGATAGTTATGGGCATTCGTGTCACTGTCGCGCTGGGCGATAGCGTTTCCCAAAGTTTCCAGGGTTTCGAGGTTTGCATCGAGAAGTTGCACGGAAAAGCGGGTGATGCGGCGAGTCAGTCTTAAAATAACCGGATAGAGCATTGCTGTCGTCAGCAGGACAATAAGCATAGCGCTAGCCATAGCCCTGAGCCCACGCATTCGAAAAGCGTCTATTGTTTCAGGCGAAAAGGCAAAAAAACCGTTTATAATTCCGACCCTCTTCCGGTTGCCATTGACAAGGGGCAAGGCAATTCTCAGGAAAGGAAGGCCTGCGACTCGAATGATTTCGTACCGCTCATTACCATCGCCCGGTATCTTGATTTTCATCTTCTGCTGTTTCTTCTTTAATTGGCCAAGACTCTTTTGCTGCTGGTCGAAAATCTCTGTAATGACTTTTCCCTGAGCATTATAGACGCCGACGAAGACAAAAGAACCGAGCTTATTATAAATCCGGGCAGATCTGAACTCTTTGAAAGCCTGCTGAATCTTTTCCGGCTCCAGATTGTTTGGGTCGGCGAGAAGATGATCGTATCGGTTAG
>JAYEGS010000035.1:0-23986 GCA_034659215.1 Pseudomonadota bacterium
TTTTTAGTGTCCACAGTGGCAATATGTTTCTAAATTCAATATGCTTGCTGCCGCTGAAATGGTAACGCCATAAAAAATCGCTGGTTTATCCTGGTTGAGGAAATTTGTGATCGTCCCATTGACAACGGTTGACCCTGTGGCGAAAATTAAATCGCACCATTTTATGGCATCAGGGGTCATCTCCGGTGGTTCTATAGTGACACCGAAAACATTGGCACCGATATTGTCCTGGTCCAGATCAACAACTCTGATATTGTACTGTGATGCAAGTGTCTCAATAAATCTCGGGTGATGGCCGACAAGAAAAATATTTTTCCGGGATCCGATAACCTTGGACAAATTAGTCGCACACTCCTTAGGTTCGGTATCCTTGCAGTGAATCGTCTTGTCGCAGAGATTAAGGTATCTGTAAACAGCATTCAGGCCGGATATAAAGCTGGCTCTTCTCATATTTGAGTTCAACTCGATTTTCAAAAGATTATCAACAAAATAATCGGCATTTTCAAACTCATCCGCAAAAGCCTGTCCTTTTGCTCCGGCAAAAACAGCTTCTACCATGACCTCTTTTCCCTTTATTATCGGGTAGTCGTTATGTTCGGGTTTTCCTATTGCCTCTACGGCGGAAAGTGCTTTGCATCTTACACTGATATTTTGTCCTGAGAGGTTGTGTTTTTCTATCTCTTTTTTCAAGGCTTTTCTTAACTCTTCGTATAAATTCATAAGGCTTATTTGATCCCTTCCCAGCAATTTTTAACTGATTCTGTTAGTTTTTGAGGTATAGCTGATTCTCGAATTATATAGTTGCATGCAATAGTGAACAGAAGTATGCCAAATAGTTTTTTAAGTGTAGGGGCGGGAAGGTGGCTTGATATTGCCGCTCCGACGACAGCCCCGGTTAAGGCCGGAATGAATAAACTCTTTAGCAGAGTAATATCCAACGTTTTCAATTTGTTGTGAGTGATGGTCGCCGAAAGCGACAGAAAAAACATAGTAGTAAGGGATAACGGTATGGCTTCGTGCATGTCAAGATTTATAATAATTACATAAAACGGTACAATGAGTAACCCGCAACCTATTCCTAAAAGAACTGCAATAATTCCGATAAGAATTCCCATTGGGGCTATGATCAACCATTCCTGTGAAAATGAAACCCCGTGCAGCCCGCTATAAATCAGAGAAGGGAGGTCACATATCTTCAGCATTTTCAGACTGATAATAAGTAAGATCAATGAAAATGCGAATTTTAACCACCCATATTGACGTTTTTGAACTATTTCCCCTCCCCATATTGTGCCCAGTACACATGTGGGAATAAATATAAAATAGTAGCGCAGATCTGGAATTTCGGGAAGAAAAGCAAAATGACTGACTGATCCAATGAAGCTTATCGGTATGATAGTTGCCAATGAGGTGCTTGCGGCCTTCTTAAAATCAAAATCGAACAGGGAGATGAGTATGGGAACTAACAGTGCCCCTCCGCCTATGCCTATACCGGCACTGAATAGAGCTACAAAAAAACCAACTAACACTAATTTTGCCTTGAATTGATAATTGACGGAGTCTGACATAATGACGATTTTTTTATCCTTTTTTTCCCTTGCGTCTCTGCGCACTTATGCTCTTGTGTTTCCCTCTTTCCCGTTATAACGGAGCACCAGCATGGTGATGTCATCGGTTTGGGGGATGCCGGCGGAGAAGTTGTCGATCTCCTGCATGATCTGATCGGCGATCTGGATGACCGGTTCTTTGGTGAGGTGGGCCAGGTTCTCTTCCAGGCGGGGCTCGGTGAAGAGTTCATCAAGGTTGTTCATGGCTTCGGTAACGCCGTCGGTGAAGACGAAGAGGGCTTGGCCCGGAATCAGGGTTATGCGTTTGGTTGAGAAAGAGAAATCTTCCATAACGCCTAAAGCGACGCCGTCGGTCGTGGCTAGAGGTTGAACGGTTTCGGTCTGCTCCGGGGCGAGCAGGTAGGGAGGGTTATGACCGCCGTTACAATATTCCAGTTCACCGGTGACGATATTGAAAATGCCTAAGAAAAGGGTGACGAACATCATTGACGGGTTGTCCCGGGCGAGATCGTTGTTGACTTGTTCCAGCGTGACCGCGCTGGAGCGGCGAGATTGGGCTTTAGCTTGGGTTTTGACCAGGGTTTGGGTGATCGCCATGAAGAGAGCCGCCGGAACCCCTTTACCGGAGACGTCGCCAACCGTAAAACACAAATGTTGATCATCGATCATGAAGAAGTCGTAGAGGTCGCCGCCGACTTCGCGGGCCGGCCGCATGGTGGCGTAGAGATCAAATTCCGGACGGGTCGGAAAAGGGGGCGGGAAAATTTTCGGCAGGATACCCATCTGGATTTCGCTGGCGATATTGAGTTCACTCTCGATTCGCTCTTTGGCGGCGGTGGTTTCAGTCAGATTTTTGATGTACTCTTTGAGGGAGCGTTGCATTTCGGCAAAAGAGAGGGCCAAACGGTCAACTTCGTCATTACTTTCCGGGGTTTTGGGTGTCGGGATGGTGGTTTCGAGGTCGCCGGACGCGATCTGGTCGGCACTTTTGGCTAAAGCTGACAGCGGTTTGGTGATTTTTCCGGAGATCAGCAGGATGACCAGCATGATCAGGAAAAAACCGCCGATGCCTAAACCGAGCATGACTTTGGTCAGGGCCTGGATGTCGGCCATCAGTTCATTTTGCGGGAAAAGTACGCCGAGAGACCAGCCGTTGGCCGGTAGCGGGGTGTAGACCATCCAGTATTTTTTGCTGTTAGTCAGGCTGGTGAAAGCTGTAAAACCTTTTTCACCGGCAATCATGCGGCGGCCGATCTCCCGGATTCGAGGATTATTATGCGCTTCGGCGACACTGAAAATGGTTTCGTTCATGACCAGATCAAGGTCGGGGTGGGTGACAAACGTGCCGTTACGGGTGATGAGAAAAGCGTAACCGGTTTCCCCAATCTTCAAAGATGAGACGACATTGCGCAGCCAGTTGAGGCTTAAATCGATACAGACGATGCCGCCAAACTTCTTATGACCAGCATTTTCCCGGTAAAAAGGGTACGAATAGCTGGTCATGACGGTGCCCCCGCTTACGCCAAAATAGGGTTCACTCCAGACTGCTTGACCAAGTACCTGGGGAATCTGGTACCAGTCGTGGGAGCGGTAGTCGTATTCGATGGGGCTCTCTTTAATTCGGTCGTAAGAGCGGATGTAGTAACGGGAGTAGAGTTTAAGTTTATGGTTGCCGGATCCGGATTCGTCGATATCGGGATTAGATTTGGGGGCGAAGGCGGCGGCGATGCCGTAAAGTTCCGAATTTTGTTCAAGTCGGGCTTTCAGCAGGGATCTAAGCTTTTCGTCGTCGGGTTCCAGTTCGGTAATCGTTAAAGCGACACCGGCCGGGATCTTTTCCGCCGCTTTCAGGAGGGTGTTGATCCGGTTGGCGGTGGCCTGGGCCAGATTGAAGGCGTTATCTTCAATCTTTTCAAGCATCAGGCGCCGTGTGACATTATAGTTTAAGGTCAAAATGCCGGCGATGACCAGGGTCACCCCACTTAAGACCAGCAAACTTAATTTAAAAGCGATTCCGCGGCGGCGCAGCCAGTTCATTGTCACTCTCCCGCCGGTGGTTGATGAAAATTATTAAAGTCAGGGGCTTTCATGAGAAGACCATTTTTTTTCAGGTCGTCTGCCACCCGTTGAAAGTCTGTAAAATTAAGCCGACCCATAGTTTGGGGGCCGTTTGCCGGCAAGATGATGTCGCGCATCCGCTTTAACATCCACTCCTGATGGGCGCGATTGCTGATGATATGCGCTTTTTTAAGATTACGCATGGTGATTTCAAGGGCGAGTTCCGGTTCGGCAAAAGCCCGTTGCCAACCCTCAAGTGAGGCTTCAACAAAGGCCCGGCAAAGGGCTGGTTTTTGCTCCCAGGTCTCTTTGCGAACATAAATTCCGTCTTCCGGATAGTTGAGGCCATGATCGGAATAGAAGAACGTGGTCAGCTCATCCTGGTCGATTCCGGCATTAAGAATTGTGTGGTATTCGTTATACCACATGGCCGAAGTGACGGCGACGCCATCGCGCAAAAAGAGATTGATCGAGTACGATTGCTGGAGCGGTTTTACACTTAAATTGTACTGTTCGAAAAAGATTTTTGGCTGGATCTCGAAAGGGCTTCCCCAGAGGCCGACTTTGCGGCCTTCCATATCACTCGGTTTGAGGATGCCGCTACTCTTCTTGGCGACCAGCATCAGGGCGCTGCGTTGAACAAGCTGGGCCAGGTTGACGACCTCAACTCCCTGATTACAGAGATCAAGGCCGGTAACCAGCCAGAGACTGGCAAAATCGGCCTTTTGGTTTTTCAGATAGTCGGATGAGGAGCGTTGCGGGCCGCCGCTGATAATCTCGACATCGAGGCCGTGCTCTTTGTAGATACCGGTCTCTTGGGCAACATAATAACCGGCAAACTGGGCCTGGGGCACCCATTGCGGGATGAACGTGACTTTTTGGATTTTTTGTAAGGGAGCGGTTTCAGCCGCAGCAATCTGATTCGAGGTTAACAGCAGGCAAAGCATTACTACGCAGAATATTTGTAAATATTGGGGAAGAGATATTTTTCGATCTATCTCGGTGTGGGGACAGACCTCCAGGCAGGGCTTTAGCCCTAGCCGGGCTGAGCTCTGTCCCCCTCGAAGAGGGCGAAGCAACGTTCGCATTATTAGCCATAGCTTTATTGTGAGTAAACGAATAATTACGAAAATTTTCTTAAGGGGGTTACTTGACATGGCGGGGCTCAAAAATGATGCTCAAACAGTTTTCGTTATCTTCTCGGTGCCAGGTAATGCCGTCGGTGAGCTCCTTCATGAGAAAGATCCCGAGCCCGCCGATCGGCCGTTCCATAAGCTCGGCTTCGAGGTCGGGAGCGGCTCGTTCCAGAGGGTTGAACGAGACTCCTCGGTCTTTGATCTCAAGGTGTAATTTACCGTCGTGTTTACCTTCAAGATGGAGGATTAAATTACCCGGCTGTTCAGCCGGGTAGGCGTATTCAATAACGTTGACCAGGGCCTCTTCGAGAACCAGTTCAATTTCCAGCGTTCGTTTGTCCGTGAAATCAAATTGGCGAGCCTGTTCGCAGACAAAAGTCATGAAACGGGGTAAATTTTCAAGCTTTGCCGGCAGTTCTAAGAGGTTTGGCGTAGTTGGTTTTCGATTATTACTGAGCGGCGGCATCATCAAGATTGGCAAAAATCGGAATGATTTTATCAAAGCCGGAGATCTCAAAGACGGTCTGGACGCTTTCCTGCAGAGCTGCAAGTTGGAGTTTGCCATCCAGGGCGCGTACTTTTTTGGCAATTATCAGGATAGCGCGTAAGCCGGCACTGCTGATATAATCAAGTTGGCTGCAATCTATTGTGAAACTCTTTTGGCTCTCCGCAAGCCAACCTTCGAATTGATTCGTAAACTCGGTCGCCGTAATCGCATCCATGCGACCGCTAAGCGTGGCTGTCAGAAACTCATTTTCTCGTTTTAACTCTTTAATTTCCATTCTCTAGCAAACTCCATAAATATTTATTTGAGTCGGGCTTTTCCCGAGGGAGTCAATTTAGCACAAAATGAAGGGAGTTTGTCAAGTAAAAATTACGCAACGAATCAGATGTGGCGGTGGGGTTGTTTACCGGAACGGTGGGCGTGTTCATGGTGGTGGATATGGAGCTCTTCATCAACTAAAATTGTGCCGTTTTCCATGGTGTAGATATGGTTTGTCGTGGCGGTCAGAAAATCGAACTCGTGCGAGACGATGAGGTAGCTTAGGTCGGTAAAATTGTTGAGCAGTTCAATCAGCCGGAGTTTAGTTTTGTGGTCGAGTCCGGCGGTTGGTTCATCCAGTAAAAGGATGTCCGGTTCCATGGCCAGAACCGTAGCCAGGGCGACAAGTTTTTTTTCACCGCCGGAAAGCTTGAACGTGATGCGATCAGCAAAATCGCTAAGTTCCAGGCGTTGTAAAACCTGGTGTGAGATGGTTAGCGCCTCCTCTTTACTTTTGCCGAGATTGAGCGGACCGAAGGCAACATCTTCCAGGACTGTAGGGAAAAAAAGTTGATCATCGGCATCCTGAAAGAGGAGGCCGACCCGGCGACGCAGTTGTCGGAAATCTTCCTCTTGGATGATCTCTCGATCTTCGTATAAAATCCGGCCGGAGCTGCTTTTTAGCAGTCCGACAATAAGGTGAAACAGGGTACTTTTACCGCTCCCGTTAGGGGCTGTCAGACCGATGCGGTCACCTTTGTTGAGGGTGAAGTCGAGATTGTTAATGACGGCCGGGCCATTGGGGTAGTGAAATGATATTTTCTGCAAAGAGAGAATCGCTGAATGGGATTGATGCATGGGTGATTCCTAAGTCAGAACGGGGTTGGCAGAGTGATGATTTTCCATTCGCAGAGAGTCATCAGCAAAGCAATAATCGAAACCAGGGCCAGGAAACCATAATCCAGAGATCGGTTGTGATATTCACGCAAGCTATGAAAACGTCCGCTAAAGCCGCGGCAGAGCATCGCCTGATGGACTCGTTGGGCACGTTCTGCGGCTCGTACAAAGAGCATGCCGAGGAGATAGGCGTAGGTTCGGTAGCAGTGCAGGGTGGTGTCGGGTTTGAAATTTCTTACTTTGGCAGCTCTTTGTAAAGTTCGCAATTCATCTTCGATGAGAAAAATATAGCGATAGGTGATGAGCAAAAGGAGAACCAGTTTGGCTGGTATTTTCAGATTGTGCAGGGCGTAGGCCAGGTCAGCCGTACTCATGGTCGAAATCAGGGCGAGAAAAATAAGCAGCATACTGCAGGTTTTTAAAGTTAGCCGGGTGGCGGCCAGCAGGCCCTCATGACTGACGTTGAGAAAGGAGATGCGCCAGACAATTTCACCCTCGTAGGTGAACGGCAGGATCAGCCAGATCATTAAGAGGAACCCGGAGAGTATCAGCAGTCGGCGGCCGATCTGGCGGAAGTCGAGACCGGCAACACTGACCAGCAAAAGGGCTATGCCGAGTGCCGGCAGTAGAACCGAGAGGTTATTGCTTAAGGCAATAACCGTTGAAGATATTATCGCTGCAAGCGTTTTGGTCCATGGGGTCAAATACTGGATAAGAGATTTTTGGTTGATGAAAGTTTCTTGCAGCATTATTGAGATTTCCGCCGACTGTGGACATAGGCGGCAACGCCGATCAGGCCGAGAATATAGCCCAGGCCGCCGAGGATTTCTCTAAATCCCGGCTCGGGGTTGCGGGTTTCAGCGATCATTGTCATCAGGGGGTGTAGTTTTCGATCAAGCGTTCGGGAAATTGTCTCTTCGATGATCCTTTCAAGTTCGGCCGTGGTTTCCGGGGATTGCCCGGAGATTTTGGGGCGATTTTGGGGTCTCGATTTTTCAATCAGGGTGGTCGGTGTTGGTTTCGGTTTTGAAGATGCTCTTTTCGGTTCACTGGGATCACCAGACTGATCTTCTTGAGCCTTTGCGAGCTCGATTTTTTTTATCTGCCAGGTGCCGCGATGGCCGTTTCCGGCCTGAAGAACAATCTCCAGGTCATCAATTTTCGGGATCGGAAAAGAGAAGGCTCCGGCATTATCGGTGTGGCCGCTTAAGAGCAGGTTTTTCTGACTGTCGTAGACCTCGATAAGGCTCTTTTGTGCGACCCGGCCACCGCTGAATTTGCTGGTTGTGTAGATTGTGTTACCTTCAACCCAGGCAAAAACGTTGACGCGATGGGCCTTGGCTGGGGGGCAATTTATGAATCCCCAAGCAAAAAACAGCAGAAGAAGTAAAAATAAACGTTTATTCATGGGCGATTTTCCTTTCCCTGTAGCATCTCTGGGCGTACTTTTTTGAGAAAACCGATACAGAAGAGGGTGATGAACCCCTCAATTATCATTACCGGGATATGGGCCGAGACGGCAATTGAAGCGACTTCAAGAAAGTTTTCGTCACTTAAGAAAAGAGCCCCTCCGAGGAGGCTGGCTCCGAACATGACGGCCGTAAAACCGCAGGCAAAAGCCGCTCCGGCGGAAACTTTAGGGGATTTATTAATTAGCGGCGCGAAAAGATA
Organism: Pseudomonadota bacterium; assembly: GCA_034659215.1. Taxonomy (GTDB): domain Bacteria; phylum Desulfobacterota; class Anaeroferrophillalia; order Anaeroferrophillales; family Tharpellaceae; genus Tharpella. Next base: position 8,094 of record JAYEGS010000035.1, read on the forward strand.
GTGACAGGCTACGGCCGGCAGGGCCATGATTGCGGTGTTAACTCCGAGCGAGGTGAAACCGCCGAACTGGAAAAATACGGCTTGTAGAAGTAAGGCTGTAGCGATTGCCGGAAATGCGGCCCACCCCAGCAGTAAGCCGACAAGCCCATTCAATATCAGGTGCACATTGGCGGGACCGACCGGAACATGAACCAGAGAAGCAACGAAAAAAGCGGCCGCCATCATTCCGGTTTCAGCGATGTGCTCAAAATCGATTTTTTTTAAACCAATTCCGACACCGACTCCAGTAATCGCAAAACCTGCGGCCAGTACGGGGCCGGATAAAACGCCCTCAGCTATATGCATAGATTGTTACCGGTTTACTTTTAATACCTTTAATACCGCACTGATACACTAAATCTTTTCAGTTGTCTAGGAGACTGTCCGAGAATGCTCTTTTTGAGACAGAGTCCGCCGCTTGTCCTTAAAATTCCAGGGCTAGTTGCAAGGTTAGGGTGTCGGCACTTTCACCGGTGCCGCCATCTTTTTTGTCGTAGTCTTTATCGTGGGCATATTCGGCGGCCAGGGAGAGGCCGTCGATCAAACCGATGCCAAGAGTGCCAAGATAACGCTTTTCCGGCAGTTCTAGGGCCAGCGCTTCATCGCTGCCCTGATAGGCCAAGGCGATGACGGTTTCATGGTCAGCCACCTCAAAGGTGTACCCCACTTCAATATTCCAGGTTTTTGGTTCCGCTCCTGAGTCTTTGAATGCGAGCTCATCGACCTCAAAATTATCGGTTGCACCCAGGTATTCGCCGATCAGAGTCAGGCCCTGCCAGGAAAAAATGGCATGGGCTGTGATACCGCCGACGTAATCCTTGATTGTACCCGGCAGGGTATCACTCAGAGTATCGGAATCGGCGATACTATTGATCCAGCCCATGCCGATATTAAAGCCTAAGCTTTCGTTCTCAAAGGTGTAACCCGCGTTAAGGCCGAAGCATTTGATTTCATTGTCATCACCGTTTTCATCAATGTCGCCGTTGAAGGCGTAGGTGCCGGCGTATAAGCCTTTGTATTCAACGCCTAAAATGGCGGCCGTATCTCTGGTTTCACCAAGCTCCAGGGTCAATGGGTCGGAGATCATATGGCTCTCAAAGTTACCGAATGGCAGATAGAGCTTTCCGACTTGTAAGAAGAGTGGAAAATGTTCAGTATTGCCGAGAACGATATAGCCTTCATCGAGGTCGACCGGTTCGGTATCGTCCTCCTCCCAGAGCAACAGGATATGGGCGGCGACGTACTTGTGCAGGTTAATGTCGATATCCAGGGCCACGGTGGCCAAGACAATATCACTCTCATTATTGCCTTCATAATCTTCGGAAAAACCGACCTCGACTTCGACCAGGCCGCCGATCTTGACATGTTCACCGATCAGTTTCAGACGATCTGCGAAATGGGTGAGCTGTTCCTGACCACTGCGAGTCTTTTCGAGGGTTTCCTGTTGCTGTTGCAGGTGTTCGCGGTTGCCTTCAAGATCTCTTCTGTGTTTGCTGAGGCGTTGAACGTTGGCATCGATCTCCTGGCGCTGGCTTGCGAGTTGGGCCTGGAGTTTCTGGAGCTGTCGAGCCAGCTCCTGCACCTGCCGTTCCAAGGTTTCGGTATCGGTTGCGAAAGCGGCGCTTGGCAACAAAAGGCTGAAAATGGAAAAAAGTATCAGGGTGTATTTTGTAAGTTTCATAGTCTCTCCTAGGCTTGTTGTCAGTTATTTTTTTTCTTGCCAGGGCTCGAAATGAACCCAGATTACGGCCCCCAGTTCAACCTCTTTGTCAACGCCGTTGTGAGGAAGCTTTGTCGTTGCCGTACTTAAGGCGGCAAAGCCCCACCAGCCGGCTTTGGGTACGGCGTAACTGAAGAGGCCGTTGGCGTCGGCCTTGATGGTCTGGGTAATCATGTACTCGCTTGGGGCTCGGGCTGTTCCCGTTTCATTGTAATATTCAATTTCGACTTCGGCATAGGCTGCCGGTTTACCGTCAATCTTGACGATGCCTTGGAAAAGATTGCCTTGATAGAGGCCGAAAGGCTTGCTCAGGGGCACGATTTCAGTTTTCAAGCCGAGCTCTTCGTCCCAACCTTCGTCGTCACCGAAAGCGGCCACTACGGTTTTGGTGTAGTGGATGATAAAACAGTCTTCAGCCGGTTCCCAGTAGGGTGTCGGTTCCATGAAAAACTGATAGATACCGGGGCGTTTGATGGCGTAGTTACAGCTTAAAGATGGATGATCCATGATTGTGGCCGGGCTTAGGGTGTGGCTCAGGTCATGGGTGACGTCGCCATGGCGGACGGTAAAACGCTGTGGCTTTGAGAGCTTCATGCCGACCTGTTCAAAGGGATGCGAGAAACTCAAGTTCAGTTTGATAGTACGATTGTCGTTCTGCATGACCATGTTATCTGAAGGGATGAGCATGCCGAAATGGGCGGTTGCTGATCCGGAAATCAGGAGAAGAAAAAATAACACTACGCTTAAGGGGATGGTAAATCTTAACATTGTTTCCTCCAGGATCTTAATTGATGCATTAAAATTATTTTGCCGAGCGGGCAAAAAAAACCACGAGAGCGGGATATTTTTCAATATCCACACCTTCGTGGTGCCGGTTCCGGGCCTTAAGGTCCGGTGTATCTCTTTTTGAGGTTAGTTGGTTAAATTTGGGTTAAAGTGGATAAAATATATTCGCTTCGAAAAAGCACGCTTCAGCACGCCCGTTGCGCTTGCTGCTAGCTTGTATTTGAGAAAATGTCAAGTGTTTGATAGTCGAAAAAAATAATTTATAAAAAAGATATGAAAAGCTGTCATCTTGTGTTATGTTTTACATATGTTGTTAGCTCTAAGTATATATTTATATTGATAATTATACTATTGAATCTTGGCAGGTTAAGGCTTTTCAGGGTTACGTTAAGGGCGGAATAAAAATAAAGTAAGCCATTTAACAGGAGGAAAAAATGACAAAGAGAGCGGTGTTTATCATAACTGTTTTGTTGTTGTTGGTGATTATGGTTCTTCCGGCTTTAGCTGCAGATGTTAAGATCAAGGGTGATTTTAATAACCGTTTCATGGTCTATACCAATCATAATGATTGGTTGAATCCCGAGAAAGGGGTTTTACATGACGGGAGCTCGTCGGAAACCTGGGGTGAAACCAAGTACCGGATGTGGTTTAATGCGGCAACTAATGATGACAAAGTTAAAGGTGTCTGGGCTTGGGAGGTTGGTTCTCTTGAGTATGGTAAACCTGGTAGTGTTGGTAAAAGTGTGGGTGGGAGCTACTCCGGTGATGGTATCAACCTTGAAACTCGTTGGCTCTATACCGATTTTCAGTTACCATGGCTGGCAGAAAAAGCTCGGATTCGCATGGGGCTGCAACCCTTTAACGTAAACTCCTATTTTTGGAAAGAGACGATTATGGGGGTGACATCCGATATTGCGGCGGGGGCGGTTAATTTGAAATTGGCCTGGTTACGACCTTACCGGGATCCGGTACAAGATGATGATGATGTTGAAGATCTTGACGCTTTTTATGCCCGGGTTAACTTTAGGCCGACCCAGGATATCAAGGTTGGTATTTTTGGGCTCTACTTTAACGGAGACCCCGACAAGAGTGACCCGGCAAACTTCAGTACGATCACCTCGCAAAATTATGAAGTGAAAAAATTTAAAAACGAGTATGATCTTAGCCTCTTTACGATTGGTACGGATGGTAAGGCCAATGTTGGTTCAATGTTTCTTAATTGGGATCTCATGTTCCAGACCGGCAGCGTTGATGATGCCAATTTTAAAGAGTCTTACAATGGCTGGGATTACAACAAGGGTCGAGTTAACGAAGACTTCGATGTAAGTGCCTGGCTGGCCCATGTTGACATTGGTTACAAGATTAATAAAATGAAGTTCACCTACACATTCTGGTACGCTTCCGGTGACGATGATGGCAGCGATAGTGATTTTGATGCTTTCATGGCGGTTGATATTGATCGTAAAGACAATATCTGTATTTTTAAAGCGATGTCGACTGAAGATGATTATTATACGGAAAAAGACTATCTGCTTGATAAAGGTTTTATCATGAACAAGCTGGCCTTTGATTATAAATTCAGCAAAAAACTCTCTTTTTGTACGGCGGCAATGTATATGTTAACGGCCGAAGATATTGTCTACCTTGATGATGGTGGCAAAAAGAGAAGAGAGAACGAAGTCGGGATTGAAATCGATGCTTTCTTGAAATACAAAATTTACGATAATCTGGAATTTGCAATTAATGCCGGTTACCTTTTTAGTAGCGACGCTATGGATTTTTGGGAAGTGGATCAGCGTGACGGCAGCAGTGATGAAGATATTTTTGTAAGTACTTTTCATGTGCGCTACAAGTTCTGATGGCGTCGTAAAAAGTTCCGATATCCTGCGTTGTTGTGGTTCTCCAGACACTCGACATACTACATGTATAGCCTCGCGCCAGGAGAACCACAACATCTTGCACCCCAAGGGCACTTCCTGCGGGGCGTCTATCGAAATTTTAACTTAGCCATCCCGTTACTTTTTACGAGTTCATCAGTTTTAGTGACTTATCAGGACCAGCCGGTGTAGGAGTTTTTTTGTTCTCGATTTGTGTCAGGGTTTTTTTGAGCCAGAGGCTGGCGATGGTGGCTGAAGTCAGGCTGCCGCAGAGTCCGGCGATAGCGACCATGCGAAAATCGCATTCGAGATAGATAATAAAAATAGCGGCCAGCGGCAGAGCGACAGCAAAGAGGCGGGCACCGTTAATCGCCAGGCCGGGCAAGCTTAAACCCAAACCCTGCAGGGTACGGTTGGCCGAGATGGTTATTGCCATAAAAGGAAAACACAATACTTCAAGGCGCAGATAGGCGGACGCCAGGCGTAGAGGTTCGGCCTCGTTGGTAAAAAAACGCAGAAAAAAGTGGGGCCAGATAAACATTATAAGGGAGCAAGTTAAAGCAAAACCGACATTGACCAAGATCGCAAAATTGATGATCTCACGAAGTAGCTGAATGCGCCCGGCACCGTAAAAAAGGGCGCTCAGGGTCAGCAGGGCAACCGAAAAGGCGACCATCGGAATAATAACGGCACTGTCTATCCGGGTGACCAGTCCCAACGCGGCTACGGTGTCGGTGCCGTATCCGGCTATCAGGCGGTTGATGCCCATCATGTAGATTGCCATCAGGAGCATGGTCAAACTCGCCGGCAGGCCGATGGCAAAGATCTCTTTGATCGTGGCCCAAGAGAAATGCCAGACTTTGCGACCAAGATGCAGGGCGGAGCGGTGTTTCAGGTAGAAGATTGCCAGAAGTAAACCGGCCAGCAGGGCAATATCGGTGGCGATGGCGGCTCCCTTAATGCCGAGTTTGAATGTGAAGATAAAGAGCGGATCAAGGCCTAAGTTGAGAAAAAGGGTAAAAAACTGGATCTTCATCGGTATAACGGTGTTGCCTTGGGCCGTAAAAATACTGTTGATGGCGTACATCGGAAACATCAGAAAAACCCCGACGGCAATGATCCGCATATAGTCGCCCGCCAGTTTGTGGACTTCCATTTTCGCCCCGAGCATTGTCAGTAAGGGATCGAGAAAGATCTCGACTGTCAGAAAGAGGATAGTCGCACACAGCAGTGAACTGACAATTCCATGCAGGGCCGTATTCGCGGCCGCCTTTTCATTGCCGGCACCGAGGAGGCGGGCAACCGTCGAGTTAAGGCCCACTCCCATACCTATATTAAATGAGACCAACGTGAAAAAGAGGGGGAAAGAGAACGTCAGGGCCGCCAGCGGCGCGGTTCCGAGGCGTCCGATATACGCGGTGTCGACGAGGTTGTACATGGTTTGAACCATGGTCGCCATCAAGGTCGGCCAGGCCAGACGAAAAAGGGCTCGGCGCGGAGCTTTAGCTAATCTCTCAAGTTGTTTGTTGATTGGAAGAATTCCTCTTTTAATAGAGCCAACTGTAGACGATCAGGTAACCGACAATTACTGAAAGTAGATTCATGTGGGCATTGTTTTTAAAAAACAGAGCCCACCTGAAATAGAGCACCGCCTGCTTGTCAAGCTCTTGCCAGGCAGGTATAAAACGATTGGTCCGGTTACAGTACTCCTGGTAGGCCTCAGCAAAAATCTCTTTTAAAACCTCCTCCTCTCGTTTCACCCGATTGACCATGTAAAGATAGTAGATGATACTGAAAATAATTATCAAAAAGAGGTTGCCGGTAATGGCGATCACCCCCAGAATGAGGAAGTAGCGGCCAATATACATCGGGTTTCTGACGGCGGCGTAAGGCCCTGTGTTGGCGAGCTCTTTTTTCTTGTGCAAAGCGGCAAAACACCAGACCTGAAGGGCTTCTCCGGCTAGCGAGATGAACAGGCCAAGCCAGAAGTACTGCGGTTTCATGAGCAGTGTGAGAATGATCAGGATGACAATTGCCAGGGGCCGGCGATAGGTGAGCAACTTGCCGCGCAGTGCGGGGTCGTTAAAGAGGTCGTAGATTTTTGCGATGATGGTTTCCAACTTGATTTATTCCTTTATGGTGTCATATCAATTTCGAGAAGGCCAGTTCGGCCGCTTTCCTTTTTTTCTCTTTATGAATAAATTGCTGCGCTCTTTTGCTTAGTTCATTGAGGTCGTAGGGCAGGTGGGGCAGTAGTGTCTCGGCCGCCAGTTTCTGTTCCGCCGGCGTACAGAATAGAAGAATGTTGGACCAGTATTGAGGGTATGATTTCATCCGAGCCCGGCGTTGGTTATGGTCACAACGCTGAACGTCAAGTAGATAAAGTTCAGCATCTTCCGGCACGACGACGATATTGCGGAAAAAGAGATCCGTAATTGCCAGTCCACTTTTAATAATCTCTTGACCCAATCGGAACAATTTCTCAAGCACTATTTTTCGTTGGGGGTGGTCACCGTTTAAGCTCAGGAAGTGGGCGAGGCTTTCGCCGCCCTCGACCGCACGGCTCAAGAGAAAAGCATCGATCAAGACCCGGCCTCGGCGCTGTTCTCCATAAGCGAGAATCTCAATTGTGCCGCAGCCCAGATCACTCTGCTCGATTTTTTTCAGGTTTTCATATTCCCGGCGAACCTGTGATTTTTGCCAGCAATGCTGCCAGTGAATCTTTCGGTAAGTGTAGCGCTTAAGAAAACAGGCACTCTCCCCATCAACAAAGCGATAGACTCGGGATGAACGACCGTCGTTGATCAGCCGACCGCCGGAACGAGTCATGATCTCTTTATAGTCGAGTTCATGCCAGGGGGGAGGTAGAGGGGTTGCTGTTGTAATGATTTGGCGTGACATTTTAAGTGTTGTTGAGGTTGATGGAAATTTGAGTTCACTACTTACATGAAAACTCTATAGACTGCAACCATCTGGATTTTGTCATCAAAAAATTGCTATTCTCGGACAGTCACTTATGCTAAATTGTAACCCGGAAAACAACGCTGTCAATACTGAAATCGGAGACAACTGGTTAATATTATGAAAAAAGAAGAGATAAAACGGGATCTGAAACAGGCCGCCAGCCGCCTCTGGCGGGCGACCGGTTATTCGTTGGCCGGCTTACGGGCCGCTTTTCAACACGAGCAGGCTTTTCGCCAAGAGGTTTACCTGTTGCTGATTGTCGTACCCTTGGGTTTATGGTGGGGTGACGGGGCTGTGGAAAAGGTGTTGCTGATCGGCAGTTGGTTGATCGTTATGATTGCCGAACTGCTGAACTCGGCGGTTGAGGCCGTGGTTGATCGTATCGGCAGCGAACAACATGAACTTTCCGGCCGGGCCAAAGATATTGCCTCGGCGGCGGTCATGGTGGCTCTGGCTCTGGCCGGTCTGACCTGGTTTTTTCTGCTTTTTTAAAAATTTCTATTCCGGTGCTTGACCTGCAAATTTGTCCGGCAGGCTATGTTGGCGCTTTTGGTAGAGGTGAGAAGATGTAGTCAGCAGGGCCAGGGCGTCGCGTTCAAGTTCGGTGTCGTGGGTCGTCGGCAGCAGGTTGTCTCCGTCAACCTGATAGGTTTTGGCCGTAGCTTTGGGCTCTAGAACCGCCAGTTTGCCATCCCGCATGAATCCGTAGAGTGAATAGAACTGCATCAGGGCAAAATCATTTTTGGCCGGGGTAAAGATCGAACGTCCGATGATCGGATGAATCAGATCCGTGCCCAGCAAATCGACCGCCGTGGCGATAACATCCATTTGGGTGGCGACTCGCTCATAACGCAACGCTTTAATGCCGCCGCCCAGAATGAGGCCGAAGATACGATAGTTGTTCACCGGCATGACCCCGTTGGGACTGCTGCGAACGCGAACGTTATGGTCGGCGATGATGACAAAAACCGTGTCTTCGTAATAGCCGTGTTCTTGAGCCAGAGAGAAGAATTTACCCAGAGCAAAATCGGCGAATTTAACCGCATTCTCCTCGCTCGCCGGGGCCACTCCATCGAGCAGTTTGATACGACCTTCGGGGAATTCAAAAGGGGTGTGGTTGGTGGTTGTAAAAAGGACTGAAACAAAGGGCGTGCCCGCTTTTTTCAGCTTGACATACTCTTCGTCGGCGCGGACAACCAAATCTTCGTCGCAGACCCCCCAGATGCCGTGGTAGACCGGGTTGACAAACTTCGGTTCATCAATAATGCGCTGAAAACCATTGCCAAAATACCAACTTCCCATATTGTCGAAGCGTTTCTCGCCGCCGTAGATGAAGCTGCAGTCGTAACCTCTCGGCCGAAGAAGTTGAGCGAGAGAGAAGAAGTCCTTTTGTGACAGGTTACGTTTCAGGACACTGGTTCCCGGAATCGGCAGAAAACCGCCGACGATCGCTTCCATGCCCCGCACACTGCGGGTGCCGCTGGCGTAAAGCTGATTAAAAAGAATTCCCTCTTGCGCCAGGCGATTGAGGTTCGGGGTGATGTCGGAACGGCCGCCGGCGGCTTCGACAAATTGAGCCCCGAGACTCTCCTCAATGATAACCACCAGATTTTTGGCTCGGCCGCTGCTGGGGAAACGGGTCTTCTCCCGCCGCAGAAGAGGGTAGTCGGGGTCGACGAGATTTTCTTCTCTCAGGTTGAGTGTTTTTTTGGTTCGGGTGAGCGCTTCAGCTTCGTCCATGCGGCCGTAGAGTTTAACGTTGACATTAAATTTCTTCTTTGCATAGATCGAGTAGCCGACCGAATGCAGCGTGTTTTTTGCCAGTTCATTGGCGATGTGGGAGTTGCTGTAGGTGGCATCCGAAAGATTAGCCGGGCGATGGCCGAAAGAGGAGCGGATACCCATGAAAACAATCAGGGCCGTAGGCAGGAGGAAGAGCAGGCGGACGCCGTAGGGAGCCGACAAAGCTCGGGTGAAAAGTGCACTTTTTCGCCACCAGCGCAGGTAGCCCCAGGCAATTAGCGAGAGGCTGACAAGGGCGAAGATCAGGGAGAAAAGTTGGGTCGAGAGAATCGTGCTGAGAACTTCCCGCGGATATTGCAGGTAGTTGACAAAAAGCTCATTCGGTCGGGCGTCGAATTCGTGGACAAACGGCGGCGTCGCAATCTCCATATAGACGGCCAGGAGCAAGGTCAGGAGAAAATAGCCGCCGATCAACTTCTCGCCGATTTTTCGCAGAAACGGCGGGGTCAGAAAAATGAGTAGGGTCGGCAGGGCCAGGATGACGCAGACAGCGATCGTATCCATCCGCAAACCGACGAGAAAAGCGATTCCGTAATTGACGCCGCTAGCTTTTAAAGGCTCAAAATGTAGACCCAGCAAAACGACGCGGCCAATAAAAGAGACCAGGAGAAAAAGAAGGTAGAAAAGAAGCAATGGTTTAACTGTCTGGAACCATTGTTTAAAAAGATTTTTCAGCATTTGTTATTAAGGATAATCCCTTATGAGTCTCATGATTGCATTACGGGTCAAGCCCACATTAGCATAGCTTTCATAAAAATACCATGAAGAACTTGTGACGTGGGAGAAGATAATCGTTTTCCTTTGTTTTAACTGACGCATTCATGCTATTTGATGGGTCTTGTTTATCTTCCATGCAGATTGTACGGAGGTGTTTTGTTTAGCTTAAAAAGAGATAAATATCTATGATTCCCTGGAAAATACTTGATACGGTACCGATACCGGGTAAAGGTGGTGAACTTCAACTTTCTCAACGTGATACTGAATTTTCGATCAGTATCGTCGGTGTCGGTATTTTGATGGGTTCGCGGGCGCATGAATCCGAGGATGCGCTGGCTCAACTTACGTGTAGTAAAATCGCCGGTCGATCTCGGCCCCGGGTGTTGATTGGTGGTTTGGGTATGGGTTTTACGTTGGCGGCGGCTTTGCATCACCTTGGTGCCGATGCCGAGGTGGTGGTGGCCGAATTGATTCCGGCCGTGGTCGCCTGGAACCGCGGCCCTCTGGGGTTGGCTGCCGGAAATCCTCTGCAGGATAAACGAACCACGGTTCGAGAGGGCGATGTTGCCAAGGTTTTGAAGGCGGAACGGCAGGCCTATGATGCAATTTTGCTCGATGTTGATAATGGTCCTGTCGGAATGACCCGCAAAAAAAACAGTTGGCTCTATACGTTGGATGGGTTGACGGCCTCCTATGCCGCGCTGCGGCCCAATGGTCTGCTGGCGATCTGGTCGGCTGGCCCTGACCGCAATTTCACCCAACGTTTGCGCAAGGCCGGTTTCAAGGTCAATCAGGCCCGGGTGCACGAGCATGATAACAAAGGAGATCTGCACACGATCTGGCTGGCTGAAAGCGGCCCCTGATTGTTGATTTAATGTCATTGCTGTCCGGCAGACAGTTTGCTTAGATGAAATCTAGGAATATCGGGTTGTTTTCTGTAACGTCTCGCAAAATTTTGTTGTTTTTCCCAACGAACACCCTAAAGGGTATAAATTTCGCCAAGAAATTGCGACTGTTTGAACGAGGTACGAGTGAGTTTCGCAATTTTGGCGTAATGAGTGCTGGAAAAACAAAAATTTTGCGTAAGAAGTGGAAGAAAATAACCCGATATTCCGGGTAGCAAGAAGCTTACCAAGTTAAAAGCCCTCATAGTTGTATTTACATTTATCACTTTAACCTCGATGCTTAACTACGCATTCGCGACTGAGTCAACTGTCAAAATCGGCGTGCTGGCAAAAAGAGGGGTTGAACAGTGCCTTGACCAGTGGTCACCCACCGCAGATTATTTGACCAAGACTCTACCCGACAAAAGATTTGAAATTATCCCCATCGATTTCGACAATATTACTTCGATGGTATAAAATGGAGCAGTTGACTTTATCTTAGTCAATCCATCGATTTATGTCGCATTGGAAATCAAGTATCAGGCTAACCGGAGTGTGCACGAATGTTTGAAATCGTTAAAAGTCGGCCCCTATAAGGATCTTGGCAAGATCACCCTTGGGGATGTGATCAAAAAGTATTGGCCGATTCTGCTGCTTACCCTGATTCTGTTTATAGTGATGGCTTTCTCTATCGCTATTTTTATCCGGCTCAACCGCAGTATTCGGGCAACTCAGTGAAATTTACTGAATCCGGTGAGATTGTGGTTCAGGTTCGGTTGCTCTGCGTGACCGAGGAGACGGTCGAGCTTGAGGTGATAGTCAGAGATACGGGGATCGGGATGACACCCGATCAAATAGCCAAGCTTTTTCAATCCTTCAGCCAGGCGGATGCCTCGACCACGCGTAAATTTGGCGGCACCGGTTTGGGCCTGGCGATTTCTAAACACCTGATTCAACAGATGGGTGGCACTGTCCGGGTTGAAAGCGAGCCGGGAAAAGGGAGTAGTTTTATTTTCAACGCACTTTTTGGCCGGGTCGCTAAAACAGAAGGAGCGGCGAAATCTGATTTGCCGATAGATTTGGATCAACTGAAGGTTCTGGTTGTCGATGATGTCGCCAGTGCAAGAGAGATGTTTGCGGCGACCCTCGGCTCATTTTCATTCAGAGTGACTTGTGTTGATTCCGGCGAAGCGGGTCTTAAAGCACTGAAAAATGCCCCGGCGGATGATCCCTTCCGGCTGGTGCTCATGGACTATATTATGCCCGACATGGATGGTATCGAGACCGCACAGCTGATTAAAAAGTCCCCGCAGCTGGCCGCTGTAACCACGCTCATTATGGTCTCCTCCTGTGGAGACTGCGTTAAAGGAGGGGCAAGCCCAACCCGGCCAATCCCGAATCCTTGAGCCGTTGATAGAGAAGCTAAGTCGAGATTTACGGGAAGTGGTTGAAGATCTGCAAAAAAAGATGAGATCCCGAGCCCCCATCGGTACGAAAAACAAAAAATGGCCAACCTCTTCGCAGAGAAAAGCTGGCCCCTCTTTTAGATGCACTTCAGGCGTTGGCCGCAGAGGTTGACCCCGATGCGGAAGATAAGGCTGAAGAGATAAACCAACTGCTTCATTGTCATGATAATGCTTATCAAGAGTTGGGAGCCCGGCTCGCGGAGCAGACGGCGGATCTGGATTTCGAAGAAGCCCTGAAAACCCTGGCCAAACTCCGAGAGGTACTTGACAAAACCGATCCATAGTTCTATGGTTGATATTACCAGTATGTATAGATGAATGAGGGGGAGAAACAGGGCATGGATAAAACCCATAGTGATTTACAGGGCGATTTCTTGTCTTTAAACAAGAACCGATCCCGATAAGTCACTTATCCAGTTCAACTGGGTTATAAAAATGAGGGAGGCAGATCATGAACCGAATACTGCCAGTTATTCGGATATCTCTACTGCTGTTGTCGGCACTCTTCATGTTTGCCGCGACGTTAATAGCTGTTTCATCAGTTCAGGCCGAGGACAAACAAGTAAAAATTGGTGTCTTAGCCAAACGTGGAGCTAAACACTGTCTGCAAAAATGGTCGCCTACGGCCGAATATCTCTCCCGAAATATCTCAGGTTACTCATTTGCGATTGTCCCGCTCAGTTTCGATCAGCTTATTCCGGCTACCGAAAAAGGTGAGATTGATTTTGTCCTGAGCAATTCCAGTTACTATGTCACATTGGAGGTCAATCAGCGGGTGGATCGGCTTGTTACTTTGATAAATAAGGATGTTAACGGTAAGCCGATGACCACCTTTGCCGGAGTGATCTTTACCTTGACCAACCGTCAAGACATTACTTACATGAAAGATTTAGTCGGCAAAAGGTTTGTTGGTGCCGATTCGAGATCTTTGGGTGGCTGGCTGGCAACCCTTCGAGAGTTAAAACAGGCTGGCATAAATCCGCAAAAAGATTTTTCCACACTCTCATTTGCCGGAACCCATGATGCAACCGTTTATGCGGTGCGCGACGGTCAGGCGGACGTTGGCTGTGTCAGAACCAGTACGCTTGAGCGTATGGCTGAGGAGGGCAGAATCAACCTGGCCGATTTCAAGGTGATTCACAGCCATCCGCATTTTAAATCCATATTGTCGGCCCATCACCTGCTTCACTCTACCAGATCTTATCCGGAATGGCCCTTGGCCAAACTTAATCACGTCGATGATACTTTAGCCGGGCAGGTTACCAAGGCTCTGATTGATATGCCTTCCAGCAGTTACGCGGCCCGGAGATCTCATAGTTTCGGGTGGAGTGTTCCCTTAAATTATCAATCTGTTCACGAAGGTATGCGAGAGCTTAGGATTGGGCCCTATCGTGATTACGGGAAAGTTTCAGTAACTGACGTTTTAAAACAATATTGGGTCTATATCTTGGTCGTAGTCCTTCTCTTTTTGCTCTTTTCGATTCTTTTTATCAGGTTGAAAAAGCTTAATATCAATCTTGAAAAAGCGGTTACAAAACAGAAGAGAACTGAAAATGAGCGGAAAAGGTTGATCCTGGAGTTGTCTGAAAGCTCCGATAAGATTAAACTGTTCGCCTATTCCGTCTCTCACGATTTAAAGAATCCGGCAATTGCACTCCACGGTATCACCACGTTATTTATAAAAAAATATCGTGATGCTCTTGATGAAAAAGGGACTCTTTATTGTGATCGGATACTAAAATTATCCGATCACATAATTTCACTGGTGGAACAGATAAATCTTTACATGTCAACTAAAGAGCACCCTATCGTTCTGGAGACAATTAACAGCAAGCAGATATTTCAAACCATCAGACAAGAGTATTCAACTCAATTGAGCCAACGGGGAATAAAATGGCTCGAATCGGAACTCGATATAGAGATCCGGGCTGACCGGGTGGCTTTGCTCAGGGTTTTCAGGAATTTTATCGATAACTCCCTGAAATATGGCGGCGATGGTTTAAGCACAATTGAAATCGCTTACAATGAATCGGATGAAGCCCATATTTTTTCGATCAAGGATGATGGGGTTGGTTTAGATCCGGAAGATTGTCAGAAGATTTTTGACCCGTTTAAAAAAAGTAATGCGGTTTCCGACGTTGAGGGGAGTGGCTTGGGGTTGGCTATCGTTAAAGAAATTGCCGAGCTCCATCACGGCAAAGTATGGGGCGAGTCTGATGGCAAGAGCGGGGTAACTTTCTATTTTGCGATAGCAAAAAATTTATAGTCAGCTTTTTTGTAACTATTCAGCTGACCCGCAAATTCAGGGTACACAATCCCGATTTTCTTCGGAGAATCAGGTTATGTCCCCAGAATCTGCTAAATTTCATTAATATATGACACTTCTCTACTTACGCTGAATTGTTACGCTTTTTTTTAACGTTCAGCCTTCTCTATATCCTGTTCGGCATCGCGATGAAAATCAACACTCAAATAATCAAGGGTCATCGGTAGATTCAGAACCAGGCGATTGCAGATTTGTATCGACAGTCGACCGTGGCTCAACTCACAACCAAGCAGGTGGCCCCCTCGGCGGAAATCATTGGTGATGAAATGGAAGTGGTAGCCGGGAACATTTACAGAAGGCATGAATTTGGGGGTATAGAAACCCACCAGGGTGCCTTCGACCTCCTCAAGTCGCAACTCCTTCTGGAAAGCCGTTGCTTCCACCAGAGGCGTATAGTTTTCTGTTTTTGGTACTGAGCGGGTGTGAACTTGGGAGAAGCTGCCATCGATACGAATGGCATAGAGCATGTTCGGGGAAGGCAGACAGCGATCCAGAAAACTGATAAATGCGCTATAATCAAGTTGTGACACTATCTCCTCAACACTGAACGGTTTAAAAAAACAGGAAGCCGCAAAAGGAGTCTTCTCTTCATCCTTCACCATATGGACAATCCCATCAACATCAAATTGATAGGCAATGCCGTCAAGTAAAATCAGTTCACCGTTTAAATCATTGAATGTTCCTATGCCAAAATCGCCATGTTGTTTTAATTCCGAAATGGTCAAAGGGGTCTCATATAAACCTTCCAGAATAGCATTAATCGGACTGACCATGAAGATCTCATTGTGGGTCATGATTGTGCCTCCAAATTCTCTCCAAGAAATATTAGTGTTGTTCGAGAGGGACGACGACCGGAAAACCGGCGACTTCGGCGATTACGCTTTTTAGTTTGAAGACTTCTTCGATGATTTTTGCGGTAATGATTTTTTTTTGGCCGGCGGCGTGGAGAGAGCCTTTTTTCAGGAGGATAAACGAGTCGGCAAAACGTAGGGCGCTGTTGAGGTCGTGGGTGACGACCAGGGTCGTCAGGTTTAGTTTGTGGGTGATGTTTTTCAGCAGCGACATGACCTCAAGTTGGTTGATGAGATCGAGGTGGTTGGTCGGTTCATCGAGAAGCAGGATTTTGGGTTTTCTAACCAGAGCCCGGGCGATGACCACCCTTTGCAGTTCGCCGCCGGAGAGTTCATTAGTGAAACGGTCGGAAAGATGGTCGAGGTGGATCAGCTTAAGGATTTCATCGACCTGTTGCAGTCCTTTTTTGGCTTCAAGACGTTCCGGGTTGAGGGCCTGGCGGCCGAGGAGGACGGCTTC
>JAYEGS010000036.1:0-5706 GCA_034659215.1 Pseudomonadota bacterium
GAACAGCAGGCGCTGGCCGAGGTTGATGAAAATAAGAGTGAGGTTGCAGAGGTTGAGGCCGGAGAAATTGAGGCTGAGATCGTTATGGTAACTTTTTATGCTGATGGCGGCGCTTCCGGCGGCCCTCTTGAGATTAGCAGTGATCGACGAGGAGCTTTTTTGGAAGTTGATCCTTTGACCGGTGCGGTTAAGGTGGAAGAGCGGGACGTGGATGATATCGAAGAGTGATGAGTGCGGTTTTACTCTCTTGGAGATGATGGTTGCGGTGATGATTGTTGGTCTCACCGTAACCACTTTTTTTCAGCTCTTTGGGGCCAGTCTGCGGCTTGAATTGCGGGCTCGGGGTTTTGATGAAATAATTGTCCGGGGACGTCAGACTTTTGCTTGTTTGCAGGCTCGGGATTTGCGCAAGGATGAATTTCCCTGGTCAGGAGAAATTAAAAATTTCTCCTGGAGTCTGCGTTTGGAGCCGGTCGATGTCAAACCCGAGGTGGACGCGCAAGCTGATGGTGAAACCATAAGCTTGCGCTGGACCAGTGAGCTCTATCGTCTGGTCTTTGCGATGCAGGATAGAGAGCGTCCTGGTCGTCATCTGCGGTTGGTCACTTATAGTCAAGTAAAGCCCGGATATTTTACGGATGAGTTTAAAGAAGAACACCAGTAACGGTTTCACTCTAATTGAGATGGTTATTGCCATGACCATTTTGGCTCTGGTAGTGACCGTGCTCTACCTGGCTTTTTCTACTGCCGGCCGCATCTGGAGCCGACAGCAGATCAAGGGGGGACGGGGCGAACATGAAGCGGCTTTAGCCCGCCTCTTGAGTGACGACCTGCAAAGCTTGGTGCCTTATAGTTTTAGTTGGGAAAAAGGTCAGGGTTTTTTCTTTGCTTTGGGCCCCAAGGCTCTGTTTTATGCCACGACCAGCGGTTATGGGGCTCGACAGCGTTCGGCTGAGGGGCTCTATTTTGCCTGTTGTTACTTGCAGGAGAGTGAAGAAAAAGAGGGTTATGCCCTCTATCTGGTTAAAGAGATGGGCCCGAAAAATTTTCTCATTGAAGCTTTGTGGGATTTTATCCAGGGGCCGGAAAAGAGTTTGGCCGTTAATGAAGTTTTAAGCGAGGCTTCGCTGCTTATTCTTGATGGTTTGACCGAGGCCTCTTTTGCCGTCGTTGGTGATCCGGAAAAATTGAATCTGCCGGAAGGGGAGATTGATGAGGGAGCTCTTGTCGAGCGTGGAGTTACCCGTAACTGGAGTCGCAAAACTTTACCCGAGAATATTCTTTTTCGTTATGAGAATTCTGAAATCGGCAAACGCAATCTGCTCCTGGCCCTGGAACCACCACCGGAATTGCCGAAAAAAACTGATGAAAAGAAAAAATAAAGGTTTTGCCCTGCTGGCGGTTTTCTGGATATCGCTGTTGCTCGGTATTCTCGCTTTAAACTATGCGACGACGGCCAGGCTTAATGCCGAGGCGGCGCGCAATCGTCGCCTGGGAACGGAGCATGACTATCTTTTACGTTCAGCCGTGGTCAAAGGTTACCATGAGTATCTAAAATATCGGGCCAATCGCTCTCTTCTGGCCAAAAAGGATGAGGTTGAAGAGCTTGGTGAGCAGCCTGTAGTTCTCTGGTATCCCCGCTATGAACCCTGGGAGTGCGAGATTGAAGGGGTTAAGGTCGGCATTAAAATTGTCAGCGAGGCCGGTAAGTTTAAACTTAACGGGCTTAAGATTGAACGCTGGCGCAAGGTTGTCGAGGCTTGCGGAGTCGCCGATGAAGAGGCTCGGGACGGTATCGTTGACTCAGTTTTAGATTGGGTTGATGGTGACAGTCTGCATCGGCTTAATGGGGCTGAAAGCGACTATTATGAAGAGCAGGGGTTGGAATATGGTTGCAAGAACCGGGAGATTGATGTAGTTAACGAGCTTTTGTTAATCAAAGGGGTAACTCTTTCAATCTATGCCGGAGGTGCTGGTCATCCCGGCTTGGTCGATCTGCTCTCGCCTTACGGGCGTGATGACCGGCTTGATATTAATAGCTGCTCACCTGCGGCTCTGGCTCTGGTTGAAGATCTGCCCGCAGATGTGATAGCTGATATTATTGCCTTTAGGGCCGCGACTCCGATAACCAAACTGGCTGAATTAAGTGAATTGGTGCCGCCCGAATATTTCAGCTTGCTCAATCAGTTCTTTACGGTCGCCGATTCCGAATATGTCACCATCAGCGCCTCTGAAGCGAGCCGCACCGGCGAGCCCGGCAACTGGTACCGACAAGTTTTCGCTGTAAATGATAAAAAATAGAGTAGCTAATTAATGTCGTTTCAAATTATCTCGGTGTGGGGACAGACCTCCAGGCAGGGCGTCAGCCCGTAGCCGGGTTGAGCTCTGTCCCCGGTAATGGAGAGCGAAGCGGTGTTTGTTGCCACTCGCTGTAACTTTAACTTTAAATTTATAAACTGCCCCATGAATTTACCTTGGCTTCCGGAAACTAAACTTTTACTGATTGAGGAAGGGCGTCTGCTCTTTCTCCGGCTGCGGCGTAGTTTTGGCGGCCGGGCTCGGGTCGTGGAGCGTAAAGAGTACGCCCTGGCTCGGCCCGATGATCTGGGAGCTGCGGTCGCCGCCCTGAAAAATGATTGTCGGCCGGGGATCGATGATCTTCTGTTGCTCGGGCTGCCGCTGGAAGTTTTTACAATTGTCCATTTTACGCTGCCTTTGGCCGCAGGCGAGAGTCTTGATGATGCCGTTGGTTATGAGTTGATGCGCCATGTTCCGCATGATCTTGAAGGGCTCCATTGGAGCTATCGTTGTCATGAGGAGGAGGGGCGTCTGGCCGTCAGCGTTACTCTGGCGGCTCGTTCCCGGGTGCAAAGTTATCTGACCGTTTTTACGGCAGCGGGCTTTAATCTCTCAGCCGTCTTTCCGGCCCTTTTTCTGCTCGCCTGGATGATCCATGAACCCGGCCTCTATTTAGGTGGCGGTGGCGGATCCAGCGAGATGGTACTTTTTGATGGCCGGACTGTAAATTTTCAAGCCTGGGAAAATGAAGCGGCAGAGGAGGGTGCAGGTGCTGCCTTTTTGGAGCAAAATCTTCCGTTAGCTGAGAATCGCGGCCAGGTTTTTGAAAAAGTTTTTTTATGGTCAGCAGCTAAAGTTATGGCCGAGGGTTTGCCCCGGTTGCGTCCGCTGTTGGTCTGTGCCGATATTAACGACCTGCCTGAGACCTTGCGTCTCGATTGGGCCGGGTTTCCCTATAGTATTGACCTGATCTCTCCCCAGGTGTTGCGTCGGCGGCAGCTCTGGTTGAAACTTGAGGCGGCGGCACTTCTCTTTTTGTTGGCGGCGCTGGTCGGACAACCTCTGGCAGTACTGGCGGGCAAGCGCAGCCACCTGCAAAAACTTGAAAAAGAGTTGACTGTTGTGCGTCTGGAGGCGGACAAACTCAGTGGCATACGGAAACATAATAAGGCGACAATCAGCCACCTCGAGACGCTCGCCCAACTGGTTCGGGAGCAGGCGGTAACGATCGATCTTTTAAAAGAGCTTACCGAAGTGATTCCGCAAGACACCTGGTTGCGCTCATTAGCGGTTCGGGCGCGAAAAATCCATCTTCAGGGAACTTCAGCTTCGGCTACGGCCGTGGTCAAGGCTTTAGAAGATTCCCCCCTCTTTTATAAAGTTCACTTCGACTCCCCGGTGGTAAAAAAAGGGAGTAGTGAAACCTTCAAAATTGTCGTTGATCTGGAATAACGTTTATGAAAAACCTTGAATCCATTATCGATCTGCTCAGACGTCGTGAAGTTTTGTTGGCTTTGGCCGGGATTTTGCTTCTATTGGTTGTCGGGCGGGCCGGCTTGGGTTTCTATCAGGCTCGAAACCAGGCTTTGGATGATGAGATTGCCTTAAAAACCCTGCAGTATGAAAAGTTCAGCCGTCTGGTGGCCCGGCGCCAGGAGTTTGCCGCTCTCGATCAGGCTTTACAGAAATTTGATCAGGAGGTCAAAAATCGTCATCTGGTTCAGGGAGAGACCCCAACCTTGACCGAGGTTCAGTTTCAAAATCTGCTCCAGAAGCTGGCTCGTGAAAGTTCGGTTGATGTCCGGACGACAAAAGTTTTGCCTGAAATAAAAAAAGATGGGATAATCATGCTGCGCCTGCGTTTGAGTTGCCGGGCCGAGATCGGGGCGGTCAAGGATTTTCTTATTAAAATTAATAACAGTGAAAAATTTATCTTTCTTCAGGAGGTTGAAATTAAGACCATTAGCCGCCGGGAGAAACGTTTCTACTATTTGAATGCGGTTGTCAGCGCTCTCACGGTTTAGAGGAATAATAATGATTAAGTGGGCTCCATCCCGGGCCGGGCTCTCGCTTCTTTTTCTCTTTTTAGGAGTGATAGCACTGTTTTTTGCTCGTCACACCTACAAGCGTTATTCCGGGGTCGAGATCGCTTTTTCCAGCAAAGCCACGCCGGCTGTCGCCGGTACCGCCGTGCAGGCGACGATAAAAGAGTTGAGTGCGAAACTGGATAAGCCTAAGGTCGGAGTTGGGCGTTACGCCGTGACCGCGGATAAAAATCTCTTTTCCGCAGATCGTAAAGCCTGGCAACCACCGGCTCCCCGGTTGCCTGCAGGTGAGAAGGCAGAGGAGGCCTCGACCCCGGCTGCGGCCGCGGCTCCGGTGCGTCGGGATGTAATTCTTTACGGAACCTATATTTCCGGCTCGGTCAAAAAAGCGCTGCTTCATTTCAAACGTTTTCGTAAAGGCCGGATACTGGTGGCCGAAGGTGAAGAGGCCAAAGATGAAGAGAGCGGTAGTTCCGGTAAGCGCAAGAAACCGGTTTATACGGTTCTCAAGGTCGAATCCAAAAAAGTTATATTGAAAGATGAGCGGGGCGGCGAGTTTGAAGTTTCTCTTTACGATAACAAAAAAAGGCGTCCGGCCAAGACCAGCAACAAGACAAACATTCAGGTAAATACCTCGGCGGCTCCGGCAGTGAGGCAAACCCGGACACAGCCCGCAAGTTCCGGCCCGAAAGTGACCGGCGCAAAAACCACTTCTTCTAAAGCAACTCCTTCGTTGAGCGCCAAACAGATTCGTAAACTTTCAGTTGAAGAGAAAAATGCTCTGGTCGAGCGTGGCGAATTAAAGAAACATAGTACCCCCTTCGGACCGGTCTATAAACGGGTTAGAAAGAAATAGAGAAATTATGGGGATGGAGAAATAGATGGTGAGAGTGAATTATAAATATTGGTTGAGAACCGGGCTCGTGGTTTTTTGTAGCTTGTTCTTGCTTTCCTGTACCATGTTACGTCCTTCGGTGCGCGAAGATGCCCTGCCGCCGGGAGGGCTGTTACAGGGGCGGCCCTCACCGACCCAGGTGACCAAGGCCGCTGAAGAGGGTTCTGAGGAGGAGGTGTCGCCTGCCGCTAAAGAGGGTGATGATCTGCTCCATAAACTGGCCCTGCAGGAGCAGGATTTCAACCAGCGTCTGAAGCCGTTTTCAACCGGTACTATGAGTTCTTCAGCGGGTTCCAAGACGAAGATCCAGGCCCAAATCGAAGGTCGTGAAATGGTCAGCCTCAACTTTGATGATGCTGATCTGATTGAAGTTTTACGCCTCTTTATGGAGATTCTCGAAGAGAGCTATACGATCTATCAGGGGGTTGGCGGCAAGGTTACGCTGGAGGTCAATGCCGAACTCAATCA
>JAYEGS010000037.1:0-23916 GCA_034659215.1 Pseudomonadota bacterium
TTCTCAGATCAAGGCATGCGAAGAAAATTACCCGTACCGCAAGGGCACTCCCTTTGGTCGCAGCATACATTAAGTATTCCGAGGATAATTTTTTGAGCATAACGCAGATATGGGGAAAAAAGACGTTCTCGGACAGGCTCCTAGTGGACTGAGCTTGCCGGCCAGAGGATTAGTTGCGGGAAGATTTCGAGCAGAATAATGGTGATGATGTAGGTCGGCAGGAAATAGGCGATACCTTTGAAAACAGTTGTAAGTGGGATATCTTTGGCGATACCGGCGACGACATAGGCGTTGACGCCGACCGGCGGGGTGATCGCCCCCATGGTTGTGACGATGGTGATCAAAACCCCAAACCAGATCGGGTCGTAGTTGAGTTTTACGGCCAGCGGGTAGAAGATCGGGATCGTAATCAGCAACAGGCCCAAGGCATCCATGATGGCCCCGCCGACGATAAATACGAGAATGATGACCCACAAGATAAAGACCGGTGCTACCGGTAGGGCGGCGGCCCATTCGGCAATGGCGTAAGGCAGTCTGGTTAAAGCCAGAAAACGGCCGAAGATGACGGCGCCGGCAATAATTATGATAATGAAGCTCGAGATTTTCAGGGTGTCATTGATGGCCGCAAGAAATTTTTCATAAGAGAGAGAGCGGCGAAAAAGGCTTAAAAACAGGGCGCAGAACGAGCCCACGGCTCCAGCCTCGCTGGGCGTGAAGAAGCCGACAAAGAGACCGCCCATGACCAGGCCGAAGAGGAGTAACATCTCGAAAGAGCCTTTGAGGGAGATGATCTTTTCCTTGAAGCTGGTTTTTTCGCCTGGCGGTCCCCAAGCGGGGTGGCGACGGCAGATAACAACGATGGTTAAAATTAGTAAAGCTGCGAGGATCAGGCCGGGGATGATACTGCCGAAAAAAAGTTTGGCAATTGATTGTCCGGTGTAGATGCCGTAAACAACCAGAACGATACTGGGCGGAATAACGACGCCCAGGGTTGAACCGGCGGCAATTGAACCGGTAATCAGGGTTGGGTGATAGCCATATTTTCGCATTGAAGGTAGAGCCACCGAGGTCATGGTGGCGGCGGTTGCGGTGTTGGAACCGCTGATCGCGGCAAAACCGGCACAAGCGGCGACTGTCGCCATCGCCAGGCCACCACGGGTTGCTCCCAGCCAGGTGTAGGCGCAGCTATAGAGGCGGTTGTTGACGTTACTGTGAAAACAGATATGGCCCATGAAAATAAAGAGTGGGATAATAGTCAGGCCGTAGGATGAGAAGGTGGTCCAGAGGTCGTTGCCGATCAGGGCCAGGGCGGCATCAAAAGAGATGAGCCAGGCGACCCCGGCAAAGCCGGTGAGGCCCATGGCAAAGCCCACCGGAATTTGCAGCAAGAGCATGGCCGCCATCATTAAAAAGAGGCCGATAATACCGACGATTTCCGGGCTCATGAAGTCTCCGTGTGCTCGGCGGGAATTTTTTTCAGGCTTAATCCTAAGTCTGAAACCAGAACCAGAGCGAGAAAGGCGAATCCAAAAGCGGTCAGATAGATAAAGGGGTAGAAAACCATGTGCAGGGTTTCCGAGGTTTCGCCGGCTTGGCGGATAGTGTCGCCCCAGAGCCAGGTTTGCCACGCCGCCAGGCTGAAAAAGAGAGCTCCGCAAAAGTGGCCGATCGTAGAGGTTAGTCGGCGCCAGCCGGGAGAGTATTTACGCGTGATTATGTCGACAATAATATGTTTCTTTTCGAGTTGCGCACTGCCTAAAGAGAGGGCGATAGTGATCGCTCCGAGATAGCCGATCAGTTCAAAAGAACCTTTTAACGGTTGCCATAAGTTTCGGCAGACAACGTTGGCAAAGCCGATGATTACCATCAGCAGCAGCGAAATCCCGGCCAGGAGCAGTTTGAATTGCTGGAATCTGATGAGAAAGTTACGGAAGGAATTGTTTTTCATCTTTTTGAATATGACAGTGCTGGAGCCGAAACAGGTTGTTATGGTTTACTGAAAAAGTAACTATTCAGCTAACTCGCAAATTCAGGGTACACAATCCCGATTTCCTTCGGAGAATCGGGTTATGTCCCCAGAATTTGCTGAAATGCGTCAATATACGATGTTTCTCTGCTTGCGCTTAATAGTTACCTGAAAAAATTCTTTAACCATGAAGAGCACGAAGCGCACGAAGATCTTTTTAGCCGAACCTCGTGTTATTCGTGCTCTTTGTGGTTGATATCTCTATTTCCCTGCCTTTTCTCTACTTCTCAAACTCTTTTTCGTATTTGATCCTGAAGGTTTGGAGGTCGGCCAGAAATTCTTTACCCGGCAGTCCGGCTTTAGCGGTCTTGCTCAGGTAGGCATCAGTCATGAATTTTACTTTTTTGGTAATAACGCTTTTTTCCGCCGGCGTTATAGTTTTGATCTTGACTTGGTGGGTATTTTCCGACCAGGCGAGGGCTTCCTTGACATGATCATCCTCATAGTTGCCGGTCCAGAGTGCTTGTTCGCGGCCCAGGTCGGTGAAGATCTTTTGCAACTCAGGGCTTAATGACTGCCATTTTTTCAGGTTCATGACGACCGCAAAAGAGGTCGTCGGGCCGTTGACAATTGTGACATGGCCGCAAAGTTCGGCAAACTTGAAATCCTTCATGATTTCAAGCGAGGAGAAAATGCCTTTAACCACCCCTTTTTGCAGGGCTTCCGGTGCGGCTGACATCGGCATGGCTACGGGTACGGCTCCCATCGCTTCGAGATAGCGACCGGAGATGCCGGTTCCCCGGATCTCCATCCCTTTAAGTTCCGCAAGGGTGGCACCGGAGGTTTTGAGCATCAGATTGGCCGGGGCGCAAGTGAACATGGTCAGAACCTTGACTCCTTTGAGGCTCTTCGGCTGGTACTTTTCATAAAGATCCCAGAGAGTGGCACTGGCGACTGCGGCACTGGTAAATCCGACCGGTAGATCGGCTCCTTCCAGCAAAGGGAAACGACCCGGCAGATAGGGAGGGCAGAAACAGCCGATATCGGCGAGTCCTTTTTTGACTCCGTCGAGCATGTTTTTGGCGCCGAGCAGGGTGCCGCCGGGAAATGTCATGACCTTGACTTGACCATTGCTGCGTTTTTCTACCTCTTGGGCCCAACGCTCCATCTGGACGCAGGGAAAGGTCGGGGCCGGAGGGAAGTTGGCATAATTTAAGGTGAGGGTTCCGGCCTCAGCTATGGGGGCCAAGGTCAGGAGGATGCCGGCCAGGGCAATTAAGGTCGCAATCTTTTTAGTGATGTTGGACAGTTTAGTCATGGTCTCTTCCTTCTCTGTTTCAAGTAAGTGTGTTATTATTGACAAGGTTTCCGTAAGACGCTTCCATTACTTTCTTTTACGATATGATGCAACTGTTTTCTGGTGGTAATATATACTTAAGTGGTTGTCTGGTTACGGATTGGTGAATCGTCGGTTGACAAAAAAAGTGAGATGTTTTAGAGCATGGCCCGTTTGTTGATGTGTACAATTTAATAAGTTTTTGGAAGATATTATAGAGAGAGGAAAAATGTTAAAAAGATTTGCTCCACGGGTTAAAAGTCATGAGGAGTTGGCAGCTCTTCAGTTAGAGCGCATTGCCTGGACTTTGAAGCATGTTTATAGTCATAGTGATTTTTATCGCCATCATTTTGATGCCGCTGGTGTTCGCCCGGAAGATTTTTCGTCGCTGGATGATCTTCGTCGTTTCCCCTTGACTACCTCTGATGATTTTAGAGCCGGCTATCCGTTGCCGTTTCAGTCGGTCGCCAACCGTGAGATTGTGCGGATTCATGCCTCTTCCGGAACCACCGGCAAACGCAAGATAGTGGCTTATACGCAAAAAGATATTGATGACTGGTTGGAGATGTTTTGCCGTTGTTATGAGATGGCCGGTCTGACTAGAGAGGATCGGGTGCAGATCTGTGTCGGTTACGGGGTC
The DNA here is from genome assembly GCA_034659215.1 of Pseudomonadota bacterium. Taxonomy (GTDB): domain Bacteria; phylum Desulfobacterota; class Anaeroferrophillalia; order Anaeroferrophillales; family Tharpellaceae; genus Tharpella. Next base: position 3,943 of record JAYEGS010000037.1, read on the forward strand.
TGGACGGCCGGGGCCGGTTTTCAGCTCGCCTGTGAGCGTTACGGGGCGATGGCTTTGCCGACCGGGCCGGGGAATCTTGATATGCAATGTACTTTTCTGGTCGATTTTTCAACCACGGTGCTCTGTTGCACTTCATCAATGGCTCTGCTTCTGGCCGAAGAGGTACAGCGTCGGGGTTTGCGTGACCAGATAAATTTACGCAAGGTTATCTGCGGCTCGGAGCGTACCAGTCCGGCTATGCGGCGGCGCATTGTCGAACTTTTAGGGTTGGAGGAGTTTTACGATATTCCGGGGTTGACGGAAGTCTATGGCCCCGGCACCGGTTTAAATTGCAGCTACAGCAGCAATATTCACTACTGGGCTGATTACTATTTTCTCGAATTTCTCGACCCTGAAACTTTAGAGCCGGTAGCCGAAGGCGAAATCGGCGAGATGGTCTATACCACTCTCTATAAAGAGGCGACGCCTCTGGTTCGCTATCGTTCCCGTGATCTGGCCCGGGCCGTTTCCGCCCCTTGTCCCTGCGGCTCAATTATGCCGCGTCACAGTGCGATTTTAGGGCGCAGCGATGATGTCTTTATTATTCGGGGAGTTAATGTCTATCCGAGTGAGATTGATGCGGTACTTTCAGATATTGCCGGGCTTGGCAGTGAATACCAGATTCACCTCGACCACTTAGAAGATGGCCGTGATTATATGACGCTCAAGGTTGAGCGCCAGGTGGGGGCGACTGCTGATCAGGATGAATTATTAATTAAGGAGTTGATAAGCGGCATCAAACACCGCCTGATGGTAACTCCAAAGGTCGAGTTACAGGTTTACGGAGAGCTGCCGCGCAGCGAACGTAAAACCAAAAGAGTTTTTGATCGGCGTTATGATTAGTGCCTTACAGTAACTTTTGGGTTGCGGGGGGTAATTCCCGCATTAGGAGGGGGGGAGGCTGTCCGAAAAATACTGTTTTCAGACAGCCTCCTGTTAAAGGATGGATACTATAAAAAAGTCTGCATCCCGGCAGTTTATGTCAGCCTCAAGGGCCGGTGGAGTTGAAAACCTGAAAGGCAAAACCGGTAGGACTGCCGATGTAAACGGTGACGGAAAAACTTTCGCTGCCGGTATGTGATAAGATTACGGAGCCGGAATCTGAGGGTAGATTTCTGCCGTAGAGGGTGGCTAATGAGTTGGTTAATTGGGCGTATCCATCAATCTCCGCGAGCTCGGTTGAGTAGGGTATGAAGAGAGGGAGTGCTTCGCGTTCAAGTACAGGAGGACCAGGAGGGGGCTTAGGTGGCTGGAAGAACCCTCCCGACTTGCCTTCATCTGTGGTGAAAGAGAGCAACATGTCGGTAATCGGGTCGCCGCTGTTGTTGGTAATCGCAATGCCTGTCCACCAGCTTCCATCGGAGACGACATAGGGGATTTTAACTTGTTGTCCTGAGGCGGCAAAGGTCATTGAACTGCTGATAATCAGGGCACACAATATCGTGGCGATGATTAATAATAGCTGTTTCTTTCTCATGCTCTTCTCCTTTTTCATTAAAACATTGATTGATCTTATAAAGATAATGTAGCATATTGATCAGTAAATGCAACTGTTTTTTTGGGTGGGTTCTACGATTGTAAATTTAATTTCAAGAGCAAGGAGAAAAATTATGCCGTATGTCAATATCAAGGTTGCCGGAAAGCTTAGTCGTCAACAGAAATCTGAAATCTGTGCCGGGGTGACCGAGGTTATCGCCAGAGTCGCCAATAAACCTAAAGATGCGGTGCTGATTTTCATTGATGAAGAGGAGCGGGACAATATCAGTAAAGGTGGGGTTTTGCTTTCCGACCTCGCAAAATAAGAGATGCCATCCCTTGATTTTTACGACGCCATCTTTTTACTTGTAATTATGATAATATATGTTACGTTTATGTCATATATGCATGTGTTGCTAGATGAATGAGGCGGTTGCCATGAAGAAACTCTTCCGATTTGGGTTGGTTAGCGGATTGCTGTTGGTTGGGCTGCTGGTCATTGCCGGGGTCGCTCTGAAGGTCTATTTCAACGAAGAGCGTTTGCGGTCTCTGATTTTGCCGCCGATGCGTGAGGCCTTAGGGCGCGAAGTGGAAATTGCTTCTTTGCAGATTGATCTCTTAAGTGGGGTTAAGGTTGCCGGTTTGGTTATTAAAGAAGCTGACGGAGAAGCTGACTTTGTGGTTGTTAAAGAGTTTAGCCTTGGTTACAGTCTCTGGCCCCTGTTCGAAAAACGGTTGGAGATCAGTCGAGTTAGAATCGGGCAGCCGGTTATAAAGATTTGGCGTAATCGGGAAGGCCTCTATAACTATAGTGATTTGCAGTTTTTGCAGGCCGGGGCTGAAGAGGGTGCTGAATCCGGCTTGCAAGCACCTGTGTCAGACGCGGATACGGCTGCTAAAGTTTCACCCGCTGCCTTGCCGTTGGCCCTGGTGGTGCAACGCTGTGAGATTACGGATGCCATTCTCTCGTTTCACGATGAGCTGGGAGAACTGCCTGAAATTGATCTCGAAGCGAATCTGAAAAGCCGCTTGGATCTTGGCGATCTGCGTCCGGAATCGATCAATGCGGACGGCAAACTAGATTTCTCCATGACGGCCGAATATCATTCGCTGACTCCTCAGGTTCAGGGAACGATTGAGTTTGACCGGCAGAAGATGGTTTATGAGGTGTTTGTCAAACAGGAAAATGAGGAGTGTACTGCTAGTGGTTCGGTGAGCGATTATCTGGCGGCCAAACCGGCGATAATTCTCAATCTTGATTCACCCCGCCTGGATCTGGCCTATCTCGCGGCTCTTGCTCAGCAGTTCTCAGCTTCCGGCGGTTCCGGTGAGAAGTCGGCGCAAGCAGAGGCGAAACCCGGAAAAGTCGTAAAAACAGCTTCCGCTCCACCATCTCCGCCGTCGCTAACGGCAAGCGGGGAGGTTGATATCAAACAAGCTGTTTATGAGAAGTTTCAGGTCGAAAATTTCATCCTCCAATATTATTATGAGGATGCTCTTTTGCGGATCAAGACGTTGCAAGGTGAGTTAGCTGATGGTTCATTTGCAGCCACGGCAGAGGTTCAGCCATTTCTTTCACAGCCCGATTTTCAGGGGGATTTCTCATTTGCCGATATTGAGATGTCGGCGCTAATGGAGATGGCGGCACCGGCTGTTAAAGATAATCTGAGTGGGGCCGGGTATGGTCAATTCAAATTCAGTGGTCGGGGTGCCACATCTGAGGTTATACAGAAAAATTTATCGGTTGAAGGTGAGTATGGCTTGCGCCGGGGCGGCCTCGACAATCTGCCTTTGACCAAGAGTCTGGCTCAGCTTTTAGGGTCGCCTGAGTTGGAAAATCTTAAAATTGCCGATCTGACCGGTAACTTGCGGCTTAAAGATGGTCAGGTCAACCTTAATAATTCCTGGAGTGGTGATCATCTGAGTGGTCGGGCGGTTGGCGGAATCGGCCTCGATGGTACTCTTGACCTGCCGCTCCACCTGGTCTTGAACCGCAAGCTTAGTGCAAAGATGGCTCAGCGATATCCTTGGGTTAAGGAGAGTTTTAATGACGATGCAGAGGCCGTTGTCGATCTGGGCCTGGCTGGAACCCTGTCAAAACCCAAACTGCGGCTCGATAAAAAAAAGGTGCAAAAACAACTACAGAAAAAATTGGAGAAAAAAATATTAGAAAAGTTGGCAGAGGAGCTGGCCGACAAAGAGGGTGAATCGAGTGATAAGGGGGGCTCCGTCAAGCCCGAGGATCTGTTGCGTCAATTTCTTAAAGAGTAGGTAGGTAACCCGAAAATAAGTCCACACTTTTAGCAAAAAAAAGAACGCGGGTAAATTTTACTCGCGTTCTTTTTTTTTTGCTAACGGACTTGAATTGCCAGCATGGTAATATCATCTTCTGCTTCCAGCCCCTCTCCAAAACTCATAACCTGTTTGTAGATATCCTCAATTAGAGCTGCCGGCTCTGAACCATGCTGCTTTTTGATTATGGCCTGAAGTCGATCAAAGCCAAACATCTCGTCTTTGGGGTTAACGAATTCGTTAATCCCGTCGGTGTGGCAGAAAACCATATCTCCGCTTTTAAAAGATACGGTCTCTTCAGTAAAAGGGACAAATCCGCCCATGCCGATCGGGGCAGCACCTTTGCCCATCAGGGTAAGTGAGCCGTCTGTATGCAATAAGAGGGGCGCCGGGTGTCCGGCGCTAGCGTAGGTGATCTGCTTCTTGTCGCCATCTAAGAGGAGGCAGGTCATGGTGAAATAGGCATCAAAACGATCCATGGGGTATTCCCGATCAAGTATTTTAAGCAGTTTGCTGGGCGAAAAATTGTCTTCATGCGTGTGGACATACTGTTGGATACGTTGGGTGATAGAGACCGTAACCAGAGCGGCCGGGACTCCGTGGCCACTGACATCAACCATATAGGCGACAACTTTTCCTTTATCTAGAATGATCAGGTTGAGAATGTCGCCGCCGACTGATATGCAGGGCTCATATTTCCATGCGAAAGTGAAGGCTTTGTGATCCGGGCAGGACTTCGGCAGGAGGCTGCGCTGGATGCCGGCGGCGGCTTCCAGATCCTTTTCAATCAGGAGGCGGCGTTCTTCAATAAGCCGTTTGCGGGTTTCAGCTTCCGTGATATCGTCAACAATAATTATCACCATATCCTTTTGGTTGAAGGATATGTATTTAACCGAGATCAGCAGATGTTTGTTGATGGTTTCGCCGGAAATGATAAAACTGCGGCTGATCAGCTGGCCTGAAGAGGAGATTTTTTCGGTCAGAGCCTTAACGATGGCACTGCGAATCAGGCAGCTTTTACACTCTTTGAGAGTTCCACAATCCTTGCCTGCTGTAAGCGGAAAGATACAGCCGATGGCATTGCCGCAGAGTTGACCTTCGACTTCGGCTTCACTCTTGGCAAAGATCTTCTCAAAAACTTGGTTGACTTGACGCACTCGCGCTTCATGGTCGACAACAAAAACGGCTGAATTGAGATGGTCAAAGAGGGTATTAAGGAAAGTGTTGGCTTCAATGGCATTTTCGAGCCAGATTTCACTCATTTATAAATCTCCAAACGAAAGGTTAGCTTTTCATTGAAGCTACCTTGCAAACCCGTTGCTGTCAAGTTTAAACTATTTGGTTATTGGTAACTATTCAGCGTAATTACCTTAAAGCCACTACAAATGGTGCGAACATTGGCTTCGCCCGGCTTCGAGGGGTACACAGCTCAGACCGGCAAGCGGCTTGGCAGCCGCCGCCTGGAGCAATGTCCCCGTATCGAGATAGTTTGAAAAGTACATTACGCTGAATAGTTACCCTTATTTAAGATATTTGGAACTTGATCTTTACTTAATGAGGGAAATTTGCTAGTTCTCCTGGTCAGGTTATACTTTGTCGAAAATATTAAACTTCGATCATGTTTGATGTATAGGGAGTTGGGAGAGATAGAATGGCAGTTATCGTTCAATACATCGTGGTCAGAAATGGAGAGCAGAAGATGACTTTTACCTCCAAAAAAGAGGCCGATGCTTATGACAAACTTCTCGATGTCGCCGATCAGATGTACACTTTTTTGCAGTCGGCAAAACTCGAGATGAGCACTGATCAGTTGGAAGAGTTATCTTTTTATCTGGCCAAGAATCGGGAAACGGCCGTGGGCTTGTTGCGGGGTGGGAAAGCGAAAAAAGAGCCGGCGGCAGCTGTGACCGGTAGCCGGGCGGCCAGCGGCCGGAAAACGGCAAAAGCTAAAAAGACGGCATCCTCGGATGCCGGTGTGGCTGCAAGTAAAGCGTAATTTAAGCGGGAGTTGCAGTTTGCGGAAAATAGTTTTGTTGGCGGCTCTTTTTTTACTGGCTTGGGGTAGTGTTGCATGTCAGCCGCAGGGTTCGGCGGCTGGTTTTAAATTAAAAAAATTCTCCGACCTGGCCGGGACTGGGGTTCGTGTCGGGATTGTTGATCCTGATTTGGGGCCTGCGGGTCGTTATGCTCGGCAGGTTCTGGTCAAGATGCGTCCAGCTGAGGCGGCGACTGCCGCCGCCATAGAAAAAAATATTGTTACCTATGAAAGCCATGTTCGAGCTCTGCTGGACAAGGTTTTGCGTCATGAAATTGATGCCGGGTTTGTCTATCGCAGCGATATCCTGAAGGTGAAGGATAAGGTCACCGTTGTTGAGATTCCTGTGCCTTTTGCGGTTGTACCCGAATATGCTTTGGCCCGTATGCAGGGCGCCAAAGCCCCGGTGGCGGCGCTCGATTTTATCAACTGGCTTCTGGCTCCTGAACGGAGCGATATTTGGCGCGAATATGGTTTTCGACCCTTGTCACCAGTATCCGTTATAACTGCTGTGTCCAAAACGACCACGTCTGATGCCTCTGCGGCCGCAGGGCATCAAGCCTTGCCGAAGGCTTCGCTTACGGTTTTTGCGGCGGCGGTTTTCTATGATGTTCTGCCGCAATTGGTGAAAGCCTATCAAGAAGAGAGTGGAATTGTCGTAGAATTAGAGTTCGCCGGTTCCGGAAAGCTCTATCAGAAGTTGGTTCAGGGGGCGGTTGGTGATTGTGGTGCCGATATCTTTCTCTCGGCCGCGCCCTCATATGTTGCCGAACTGGAATGCCGGGGTCTGGCCGATAGCGCTCGAACCTTTATGGGTAATGATCTTGTGATCGCGGTTTCTAGTCAGTGTTCTGCTTCTAAACCATGAAAATTTCCGGCTTTTCCGCCCTGATGACGATTATTGTGCTCGGGGCGGGACTTTTTTTTGGTTCGCCTTTTGCCGCTCTTCTGCACTCTTTTGCCGGAGCTGACGGCTTTGCGGCACTGCTTAATCGGCAGGTTTTGGTCGTGGTTGGCACCAGCTTGGTGACGGCTCTGATGGCAACCGGCTTGGCTGCGGTTGTCGGAATCGCTCTTGGTTACCATTTTACGTTTCGCAAAAAAACCGGCGGTCGCTGGTTGAAAACCTTTTTTTCCCTGCCTTTAGTGTTGCCGCCGTCGGCGGCCGGTTATATGTTGTTGCTCGCCTTTGGTCGCTATGGTCTGATTGGTGCACCTCTTTATCAAACTTTTTCCCTGCAGATAATGTTTACGACAACAGCTCTGGTTCTGGCCCAGTTTTTTGTCATTACCCCGTTGATGATGCAGGCCGCAAGCTCCGCTTTTCAGCAGGTTCCGGAGTCGCTGGTCAAGGCCAGTCACTCTTTAGGGGCGGATGAGTATACGACGTTTGTCAAGGTTCTGCTGCCGCTTTCGCGGCCGGTGCTGGTGGCCGGTGTGATTACCGCTTTTGCTCGGGCTATCGGAGAGTTCGGGGCGACAATGATGGTCGCCGGCCGCCTGAAAACTATTCCGATTATGATCTATGTCAAGGCGATGGGCGGTGATACCGGGGTTGCCGACGGTCTCTCGCTGCTTCTCGTCCTGCTCTCATTTACGGTGCTTTTGCTGGTTAACTTACTCGGGGAGAAGCGCCGATGACTTTGGTTCTCGAAAATGTCTCTCTCCAAATTGATCGCAATCCGATTTTAGAGCAGATCAGTTTCCGTTTGCCGGTTGGCCAGGTGCTGGTGGTTTTGGGGAATTCCGGGGCTGGTAAAAGTAAGTTGCTGGAGGTGATTGCCGGTCTGCTCAGAAATCAGTCGGGCAGGATTGTTTTTGGAGGACGGGATTTAAGCACTCTTTCACCGCAGGAGAGGGAAATCGGTTTTGTTTTCCAGGATTACGCCCTTTTCCCAAATATGACGGCCGAGGAGAATATTCTCTTTGGCCTGCAAGCTCGGCAAGCGCCGCTTCGGGAGCAGACTAAATGGCTTAAGGCCGTGGCCGTTGAACTCAAGATAGATCATCTGCTTAAACGCTTCCCGGCGGAACTTTCCGGTGGTCAGCAGCAGCGAGTCGCTTTGGCTCGTTGTATGGTTTTACGGCCGGAAGTGCTTTTGCTCGACGAGCCCCTCTCCGCCCTTGATGCCGCCAGTCGTGAACGGTTGGCCCTGCTCATGAAAATGATTCAGAAAAAATATCGTGTGACCATGCTCTATGTCACCCATGATCATAATGAAGCTCGATTTATGGGTGATCAAGTCTTGGTTGTTGACCAGGGCCGGGTGGTTCAGACGGGGAGTCCGGAGGAGATTTTTTCGCGTCCGATTTCTCGTTTTGTCGCCCATTTTACAGCGACCAGAAATATTCTGCCGGGTCGAATTCGGGAGCGCTGTGGGGAGGGACAGGCCTTAGTGGAGGTTGTCGGCACCCAGCTTGTGTCAACCTCTTTTCCGGCTCAGGGAGAGGAGGTCTGGGTCTGCATTCGGCCGGAGCATTTTAGTTTTGTTGAGGCTTCGCTCAAGATAACCGATGAGAATCTTATCTCCGGTTATCGAATCTCTCAGATCATTCCTCAGAGCGGGGTCACGGTACTGGTTGAGTTGATGAATCAGGGAGCGCGTTTGATGGTGTTTATTGCTCATTGTGAAATTGAACAGCGGGGCCTGCGAGTCGATAGTGAGGTGACACTTACTGTACCCGCCAATCATGTTCACTGCCTGCCCCGGCAGCCGGAGGACATCTATTGCCGACCGGAGTAGTTTGTCAGTCGGCACTGAACAGTTTTACGATTTCATGGGATGGCTAAGTAAAAATTTCGATAGACAAGCTGTTGTGTTTTTTCAGGCGCGAGACTATACACATAGTATGTCGAGTGTCTGGGGAAACACAACAGTGCAGGATATCGGAACTTTTTACAACGCCATCATCTTTTGTCGTACATCTCCTGGTAATACTTCCGATAACTTCCGTCACGAACCTGATTGAGCCACTCCTGATTGTCGAGGTACCAATCAATCGTCATCTCCATGCCTTTAGCCAAGTCGGTTTGCGGCTCCCAGCCTAGATCATTTTTGATTTTTTCTGCGTCAATTGCATAGCGCTGATCATGTCCCTGGCGATCACCGACAAATGTGATCAGGGTTTCGCGGGCACGGCCATCAGGTAATGGGCCGAGGCGGCGATCTAAGGATCTGCATAAAAGTCTGACCAACTCGATGTTCTCCATCTCATTGTGGCCGCCGATGTTGTAGGTTTCATTTGTCTTTGCCGTGCTCATTACCAGTTCCAGAGCCCGGCAGTGATCTTCGACATAGAGCCAGTCACGAATATTTTTCCCATCCCCATAGACCGGTAGGTCGCGGCCTTCAAGGGCGTTACTGATCATTAACGGGATCAGTTTTTCAGGAAACTGATAAGGGCCGTAATTGTTTGAACAGTTGGTGATCAGGGTGTCGAGTTTGTAGGTGTGATGGTAGGCTCGAACCAGGTGGTCGGCCGAAGCTTTGCTCGCCGCGTAGGGGCTGTTGGGGCTGTAGGGGGTGGTCTCCTTAAAGTAGCCTTCTGCTCCTAAAGAGCCGTAGACCTCATCGGTTGAGACCTGAAGAAAACGGCACTTGTGGCCGGTCGAGCAGTAAGCCCGAAAAGCTTCCAGAATTGTAAAGGTGCCGACGATATTGGTCTCAATAAAGGCGGCGGGCCCGGTAATGCTGCGGTCAACATGGGATTCGGCGGCAAAATTGACGATAAAATCAGGTTTCTCTCTCTTCAACAGGCCATCAATCAGCTCCTGGTTGCCGATATCGCCATGAACAAAGAGGTAGCGGGAATCAGTTTCAATTTCCGTAAGGTTTTTCGGGTTGCCGGCGTAGGTGACGGCATCGAGGTTGATAATCCGATAGTTCGAAAAATCAGTCAGCAGGAGTTGGATAAAATTACTGCCGATAAAACCCAGCCCGCCGGTAACGAGAATTGTTTTCATGATAATTGTTGTCCTTCTTCTAGTAAAATATCCTCAAGATAGTCGCGGTAAGGCGAATTCGGCATCTTTTGCAAGGCTTTCTCCAGACCTTTCCGGTCAATAAATCCCATGTGCCAGGCGACCTCTTCGAGACAGCCGAATTTCAGACCCTGGCGCTGCTCCAAAGTGCCGATGAAGTGGCTCGCTTCGAGCAGGCTCTGATGGGTGCCGGTATCGAGCCAGGCGACGCCGCGGCCGATCTTTCTGACCTGGAGCTCATTTTTTTCAAGGTAGATACGGTTAAGGTCGGTAATCTCCAGCTCGCCCCGGGCCGAAGGCTGCATAGCGGCGGCAAGATCGGCAACCTTATGATCGTAGACGTAAAGACCGGGAACCGCGAAATTGGATTTTGGCTGCTGCGGTTTCTCCTCCAGGCTGATAGCCCGGCCGGTTCGGTCGAATTCGACAACCCCGTAGCGCTCCGGATCTTTGACATTGTAACCGTAAACCAAAGCTCCGTTGGAAAAGTCACGGATCGATTCAAGGAAATGAGTTTTGCCATAGAAGATATTGTCGCCGAGAATCAGGCAGACCGGCTGCCGGTCAATGAAGTCGCGGCCCAGGATAAAAGCTTGGGCAATGCCTTCAGGTTTCTCCTGAACTTTGTAGGAGATTTCTATACCAAGATCGGAACCGTCTCCCAGCAGGTCTTCAAAGCGGGGCAGATCATGCGGGGTTGAGATGATCAGAACCTCGCGGATGCCGGCCATCATGATGGTCGATAGAGGGTAGTAGATCATCGGTTTGTCATAGATCGGCATCAACTGTTTGCTTGCCACTTTGGAGAGTGGGTAGAGCCGGCTGCCGGCGCCGCCGGCCAGGATAATTCCTTTAGTTACAGACATGTCTGGTATCGCTCCTTTTTTACTCGCCACAAAATTCGAGTTTTTCCTTTTTTAGAAAAGCATTGACGCCAATACCGAAGTCACGGGTTCCTGAGGCGGCGATGATTCCCTGGCGCTCATTTTCGAGATGTTCAGTTAAAGAGAGTCCCGGCATTTTTGCCAGTAAATCTTTGGTCATGGCCTGCGCCCTGAGGGGGCCGCGACTTAAAGAGTGAACTAATTCCAAAGCTGTTTCTTGAGCTTCACTACTCTTGACAAAACGGCTGACCAGGCCGATCTCGGCGGCTTTTGCTCCATCGATCCGGCCATTGGTGAGAAAAAAATCAGCCGCTCGCGGGCGGCCCAGAGCTTCAATAACGGCAAAACTGCTGCCGCCGTCGGGAACCGCAGCGATACCGATGTAGCCGGCGACAAAGAGTGCATTTTCCGTAGCCAAGCTGATATCGGCGGCCAGGGCCAGACCGACACCGGCTCCGGCGCAAATTCCGTCAACTAAAGAGACAAATATCTTGTCCATCCGGCGTAAGGCCAGAGCCGTGGAATTTAAAGTGGCTGAGAGTTCTTCAATCGTATCGGAAATATTGCCCTGGTCAAGGCCCCGCTGAAAACTCAAAAGATCGCCACCGCCGGAAAATATCGGCCCTTCGGCTTCCAGAAGGACGGCTTTAACATCATCGTCCCAGCGCAGAGTGCGGACGGCGTCCCAGAGTTCTTTAGCCATTTCGGGGCTATAGACGTTGGCTTTTTTCGGTTGATTCAGGCGCAGACGGGCGCAGCCATCTTTTTTTTCAATCGTTACAGTTTTTTGCATGGTTATCAAATCCTTTTTCTGGTGAAGCGATGCTTCTTGTTGTTCTCGATATTTTTAATTCTAAATGTATTCAGATATCTTCACGGCGCCTACATACTCAATTGCCGGTCGGCTTGTCAACTTTTAAGAGTTTTCCGGTTGCAGAATTTTTGTCGGGGGCTCACAAAATCTCTCAAAAAATACTTGACAGCCAAACGCCTCTAAGCTATAAGCCCCTCACTTTGTTCCTCGGTAGCTCAGTCGGTAGAGCGGGTGGCTGTTAACCACTAGGTCGGCGGTTCGAGCCCGTCCCGGGGAGCCAGATATCAAAATGGTCGTTTTCCTTAACGGAGAACGACCGTTTTTATTTTATGGGATAGAGTGTTTTTTTAGCAACCTGTTTTGGGTTGACGGTAGGTTTGAGATGGCAAGTGGAATGGTCGTGACAATAATCTTTCGCTTTGGGTACTAACCGGTCGGTGCTTGCTCCACATTTTGTATGTGAACTTTTAGTCTCAAATTACCGAGTATTTTTGTAACTATTCAGCGTAAGTAGAAAAACACCTAATATTGATGGATTTCAGTAAATTCTGGGGACATAACCTGATTCTCCGAAGGAAATCGGGATTGTGTCCCCTGAATTTACGGGTTGGCTGAATAGTTACGTATTTTTTAACAATATAAAAGTTTTTCGCCTGGGATCGGTGCTCTAAAGTAGCCAGGCGGATTTTGGAGAAGAAGATAATATGTCATTTGAAGAATTGGGCCTGATGCCCAGATTATTGCAAGCTGTTGCCGGCCAAGGCTACAGCACCCCCACCCCGATTCAAGCCCAGGCAATTCCTGCGATTCTTGACGGTCGGGATGTCATGGGAGGAGCCCAGACGGGAACCGGAAAAACGGCGGCCTTTGCCCTGCCCGTACTCCAGATTCTGAACCAAGCGGGTAATCGGAGCCGTCGCCCGCGTTGTTTGGTGATGGCGCCAACCCGGGAGCTGGCCGCTCAGGTGGGTGATTTTATGACCACCTACGGTAAAAACCTGACCTTACGGTCCACCGTCGTCTTTGGTGGCGTCGGGATCAATCCTCAGATTGATAAGTTAAAGCGCGGGGTCGACATTCTGGTGGCCACCCCAGGCCGACTTTTAGATCACACGGGACAGGGAACGGTTGATCTTTCAGGCGTTGAAATATTAATTTTAGACGAAGCTGACCGTATGTTGGATATGGGTTTTATTCACGATATTAAACGTGTTCTGAAGCTCTTGCCGGCCAAAAGGCAGAACCTGCTCTTTTCCGCCACCTATTCTGACGAGATAAAGCGGCTGGCGGATAAACTTTTAGACAATCCGGCAATGATCGAAGTGGCTCGCAGAAACACCGCCGCAGAAAAAGTCGATCAGGTAGTTCATCCGGTGGGCCTAAAGGCCAAGCGGGTTCTTTTAGCCCAACTCATTAAGGATGGGGATTGGGAGAGAGCCCTCGTTTTCACCCGGACCAAGCACGGGGCCAATCGTTTGGCCACTTATTTGGAAAAAAGCGGCATCGGTGCGGCGGCTATTCACGGTAATAAAAGTCAAACTGCAAGAACCCGAGCCCTGGCCGAGTTTAAAGCCGGCAAGGTTAGAATCCTGGTGGCCACAGACATTGCCGCCCGGGGGCTGGATATCGACAAGCTGCCTCACGTTGTCAATTTCGATCTGCCCAACGTTGCCGAAGATTATGTGCATCGCATTGGTCGTACCGGCCGCGCCGGTCGCAGCGGCATGGCGGTCTCGCTGGTAAGTGCCGATGAGCAGAAACTGTTGCGCCCGATTGAGCGTCTTCTGGGGCGACAAATTCCCGTAGAGATAATTGACGGATTTGAGCAAAACCAGGCCGACAAAGACGAAGAGACTTTTGTCGATTTTCGTCGTAGTGGTCGAGGGTCAAAATCTGGAGGTTTTTCAAGGTCTCGGAGTGGCGGGGGCAGTCGAGGTGGCAGCTCCGATAAATCGCGCACAACGCGGCCCCGGACTGATAGATCCAGCAGTTCGCGTAGCCAAGGCTCCGCCCATCGGAGCAGCCAAACTTCTCGATGAATAGATATTGTTTGTTCTATGGTCTTTGCGACATTCTGAAATGAGTGTCGCAAGGGTTTACAGATAGCAAAATGGCCGTTTTCTCCAGAGAAAACGGCCATTTCTTGTTTTAGGGATAAATTGTTTCCGGCAATCATATTAAATGATTGGTAGATATTTCAGATTTAAACTTTTTCCAACTCTTTGGTTGTCCAGATAAAAATAAGCGGAATAAAAAGCAAGGTCAGAAACGTGCCGACCAGGAGGCCGCCGATGGCGACTGCGCCTAAGGGTGCTAAGCGTTCCAGGCCGATGGCTGAGCCTAAGGCTACCGGGAGCATGCCGGCGGCGACGGCGAAAGCGGTCATTAGTACCGGGCGGGTGCGGATTTTGATACTTTCGAGCATGGCTTCTCTTTTTGTCATTCCTTCGGCCATTTTTTCGAGGGCGAAATGGATGAGCAGGATGGCGTTATTGACAATGACGCCGGAGAGCAGAATAAAGCCCATCATGGCGGGCATCGCGACATGATAATTGAGCAACAGCAGGGTCCAGGCAACCCCAATGATGGTTAAAGGAATCGAGAGAACGATCATCAGGGAGGCCTTGACTGAGTCAAAAAAGGTGATCAGCGTGAAAAAAATCAAAATAACTGAAAAACCGACGGCTTTGCCCATACGGCCGGCGGAATTTTTAAATTGCTCGATATCGCCGACCTGTTTCATGGTTACCGATGCGGGCAGGACGGTTCCTTTGAAGCTTTGGCCAAAGTTATCCATGATATGGGAAATTGCGGTTTTCTCGCGATGACCGTAGACATTAAGGGTGTAGTTGAGAGCTTCCCGGTTGATGACTCCGGGCTCTAAGTCTCGGCTGACTGTGGCTAAAGCCGATAAGGGAATTTTTTCTCCTTTTGGGGTTTCCAGCAAAATTGTTGAGAGGAGTTCGAGGCGATCCCGTTGGGCCGCCGGTAACCAGACCCGAACCCCGAAATCGATACTGTTGGCGGCGGGGAACGTGGCCACCTGGGCACCGCGTAATAGAGCTTGCAGTTGTGAGCTGATAGCCGCATGTTTGAGACCGTAAAAGGCGGCTCGTTCCCGGTTGATGTTGAGGTTGTAGACGGTTTTATCGATATCCCAGGTTCTGGAGACCGAGACCACGCCTCGGGTTTTATAGAGGGCTTTTTCGACCTGATCACCGGCTTTAGCCAGATCATCAAAATCCGGGCCGGAAAGCATAACGTCGATATTGGCGCGAATACTGGAGAGGGCGGTGGCTCCGAAATCGACGACCTCCAGACGTTTGATGTTTTCAATTTCAGCCAGCTGCGTCCGCAGACGGTTCCCAATATCCCAGATCGACTCTTGACGTTCATAGCGGTTGACGAAGGTTGCGATAATCGCAATCCGATCGCTGGCGGAGCCGCTGCCGACAGTTAAAATCCCGGCTTCGCTGCCGATGGCTGAAGAGAGATATTCCAACTCGCCGCCGGCCGTGATGATTTTATTGGCTTTAAGGACAATTTTTTGACTTGCCGCAATCGGCAGATTGGGATCGGTGGTTATGCTGATCCGAATAGCGCCGGTATCCATCGGCGGCATGAGCTCTCGGCCGACGGTCGGCATTACGCCTTTGAGACTTATAATAAAGAGCAATAACAGGGTCACAAAATAGGCTACAGCTACGATCTTTCGTTTCAGGGCGGCTTCTACGGCTTGGCCGAAGAAATCCTGTATTGCTTCATTAGCCCGGCTGGTGATCCGGTGAAAAAAGTCTTCCGCCCGTAAAAGAAGAGGATGGTTTAGTGTCAGGATTTTGAGCGACAGTAACGGCACTGCGGTTATTGAAATTATATATGACGCCGTCAGGGCCAGGAGCAGAGTCGTGGTCAACGGTCTGAATACGGTTTGCGGGTAGCCGCCGACAAAGAGAATCGGGGCCAGGGCAATCATCGTGGTGACGGTTCCGGAGAGATCGGCAAACATGATCTCCTTGGTACCGGCCATGACCGCTTGGTGAATCTCGGAACCCAGCTCTCGATAGTGACGTTCAATATTCTCCATCACGACGACGGCGTCGTCAAGGAGCAGGCCTAAGGCCAAGATGATACCGGTCAGGGTGACGACATTAAATTCAACCCCGGCCAGCCACATCAGGGCTATGGTGGTGGCGTAGACTAAGGGGATGGTGACCAGGATGACCAGCACCTGCCGGAAACTTGCGAGAAAAAGAAAGACGACAAAGGTCGACATGAAAATGGCGTCACGCAGTGATTCGAACATGTTTTCAGTTGATTGAACAATGGTATCTTTCTGGGTGTCGGTAATTTCGAAATCAAGTCCCGGGTAGCGGGCTTTGATTTTGGTAAGTTCCGCTTCGACGCCGTCAATGGTTCGCACCACATCGCTATCGAGCCCGCGTTGCACGGCCAGAGCGATAGCCTCTTTACCATTGCCATAATAAGCGGCGCTGTTTTCGTAATGGCCGAAATAGATATCAGCCACATCGGCAAGGGTTATCTCGGTGTTTAGGCGCAGTGATTTTAGTCCTTTGATACTCTCTTCGCGGCTCGGTGATTTGAGCAGGTAGCGACTTTTATCGCTGGTCATAAAGCCTATGGCATAATCCCGGTTATCGGATTGGATGGTGGCCAATACGAGCTCAATGCCGAGCCCGTAGCGGTCAAGTTTTTCTTTGTCGACAATGATCTGGAGCTCTTTTTTATAGCCGCCGAAAACATCGACGTTGGCGACGCCGGGGAGTTTGATGAGTCGCTGTTTTAAGCTGTTTTCCGCAAGTTGGCGAACATCCTCAAGCGGTATCGGGCTTTTCGGGCTGACGGCAATGACGATAATCGGGGCGGTGGCGGCGGATATTTTATGAATCTGTGGCTCAAGAATATCGGTGGGGAGCAAGGAGCGGATTTTGTCCAGGGCATTGCTTACGTCGGCCGCCGCCATGCCCAGATCTTGGCGATATTCAAACTCGGCCCGAATGACACTGACCTCATCGATGGTCGTGGAGTAAACCCGGCGGATATTTTCTAACGTGTAGAGCTCTTCTTCCACCGGAACACTGACGTTGGCGGCCAGGGTTTTGGCCGATCCGCCCGGTTGCACGATGACCACGGCAATCTCGGGATAGTTGGATTCGGGAAAAAGTTTACGGTCGATGCGCTGGTAGCCCATAACCCCGAGGCAGAGAAATAGGGCTAAAAACGAATAGATAAAATAGGGGCGTCCGAGCAGACGTTCAATCCAGCTTTTATTCATGTTTATCCCCTGGAAGAACTCTGATTTTGCCATAGGTCGGAAGCAGGCTGAGTTTGGCTTCGGCGGCGACGGCCACCGGCTGGTTTAGCGGCGGATCAATCAGGGCAAACTCCTTACCTTGAGCCAAAATGCTGACCGGTTTTTCCTTGAAATGATCATCCTGGTAGAGCATGAGACTTGTCCCTTGTTTTCGATGGAGCAGGGCCGAGATCGGCACGGTGCAGCCGCTGGCGGTTTTGGTGACTACCTCAATCGTCAGATAACTGTCGTTGGGTCGTTCCAGTCGTTCGTTTAGGGCAACCTCGGCTACCGCCAATCCGTTGCTGGCGTCATTATAGAGGTTGGTTGTCTCTCCGATTTTTACCCGGTTGAGGCGAACCTCCTGTCCGGAAGATATTTCATCTTGGCCGGGTGTAAAGCTGAACGTGAGTTTCTGGGGTCGGGAGTTCAGTGAAAGAAGCGGACGGCCCGGGACGGCCAGATCACCCTGGCGGAGAAAAATTGTGCCGATGATGCCGGCAAAAGGGGCTTTGAGCTCCAAATAGTCGAGCTCGTTCTTTAAGCTGCTTATTTTCTGCTCCAGCTCTTCTGCGGTTGCCGCAGCCCGGCTTAAGTTAACCTCTGAATCCTCAAGTTTTTCCTGGGCCAGCCCTCCGACCTCAAACAGAGCCAGATTTCGCTGGTACTGAGTTTTGCTGTAATCACGCTGTTTTTCGGCAAATAAAAGTTGAGCCTGCAACGCCTTAATGGCGGCTCGGATTTCCTGGTCATCGATGCGCACCAGGAGATCGCCTTGATCGACTTTTTGGCTTTCAGACACCAGCAGAGTCTTGATCCGGCCGGAGAGTTTTGAGGAGATAGCAGCACTGTTTGCGGACTCCAGTTTGGCTAAAAAAGTACTGGTTTGAGAGACGGTTCGGGTTTTGGGCTCCACGATCTTGATCGTATAGGTCAGCGGCGTTGCAAGCGGGGCTTTGGTCATGCTCTGTTTACGTTTTTTTAAAAGTGCAGCTCCGGCGGCAATCACAATGATGAGCAGCAGAATGAGGATAATTTTTTTCATCTATTTTCTCCATTTTCAAGCAGGTAGTCGAGGTAAAAGCGGGCATTTTTATAGCTGTATCCGGCCCCGATAAAGCGACTTTCAGCCAGTTGATTACGGGCCTTGGCCGCGAGCAGGTCGTTGATGTCGGCGGCCCCTTGGGCAAAACGCAGCGCTTCGATGGTTTCGGTCTCCCGGGTCAGGGCCAGTTCCGCCTCGGCACTGTTGTAGTCGGTGACCGCCGTGTTGATTTTGGTGACCGCCTCCTTAAGGGCGCGTTTAAGTTCAAGCTCGGTTTTGGTCTGGTCATGACGGCTTTGATTTTCCAAAATCCTGGCCTTGCGCAGTTTGGCCTTGGTGCTGCCGAAATCAAAAATATTCCATTTTAGATTTAAGCCCGCCTGCCAAACTTCCTGGTTTTCCCAGTCGCCGCTTTTTTTGTTGCTGCTGTCATTGGGGCCGAAATTTTGTCCGTAACCCGCATTCAGAACGATTTGGGGGTAGAGGGCTCCACCCTCCTTTTGGATGAGTTTTGTATTTTTATCTATGGTCAGTTGAGTGGTTTGCAGACGTTCCAGACTGGCAAGTTCTCCGGTAAAATCTTTCTCCGTAACCATCTCGGAGTTGATTGCTTTTGGCGACAGAGTGACGTCCTCCAGCTTGGCCAGAGACTCAAGCCCCAGCAGGTTGGCCAGAGAGGCTTTCATAATTGTAATATTGGCTTCAATTCGGGTTTGCTGGGCCTCAGCATTTTTCAGATCGGCTGCCGTTTTCAGTTGATCGATTCGCGCTTTTTTCCCCAGTCGGACTTCACGGTTCACATTGTCATGCAGGCGTTGTAAAGCCTCGACATAGGCGACTTGGGCTTTTTTCTGAACCTGGAGAGAGAGGCTGTTCACATAGAGGGTTTTGACGTTGTAGATTAGCTGCTCCCGGCTCAGTTTCAGATTTTTGCCGGTGATCTCTTTTTGCAGGGCGGCAATCTCCAGCGACCGGGTTCGGGCAAAACCGGTAAAGAGAGCGACCTCGTAGACGATGCCCGCGTTAAAAAGGTTTTCCGTGGTTGGAACCTTCTCGGGGCCGTTGATTACTAAGCCAGGCGTCATCGGGGCCAGGGTGCGGGGCAGATTGTAATGGGTGTAGGAAGAGACAATATTGAGCTGGCCGAAATCCTGTGATTTCCGGTCGGCGATATCTTCATCGGCAAGTTTCAGGTTGAGCCGCTGTTTTTGTAACTCCGGATTATTCTGCAAAGCCAGTTCAACGCACTTTTTAATGGTGAGCTCAGCGCACTCAGCCGGGGCCGGAGCCACGAGCCCGAACAGATGGCCGAAAATGCCAATCAGGAGCAGATATTTCAGCCAGGTTAATCCGGCGGTAGCCGGTTTTTTTTCGGAGCTATCCGTTTTCTTGAAATAGTTCATCAATAATGTCCAAGCGTTATATGGATTGGTTACCGGAGGATGAAATTCGCAAAAATGCAAATTGTTATTAGCATAACAATAGCACCAAAATACATTTTTTTCGTTGACTTGAGTCAAGAATGGCTGTTTTGCAGAGGAGGTAGTTTACTTTCACTTATTTTAAAATCGATGGCAGCCAGAGGCTGATAATCGGAAAGCAGGTTACCAGCGCGATGGCTACGAACAATAGAAAGAGGAAAGGGAGAATGGCGCGGCTGAAAGCAGGGCCGCTGAGAGGAGGCAGTCGTTGAGTTTTTTGAGGGTCATTTGGCGGTAGATGACGAGTTCGACAAAGAGGGCGTAGGTGACGGCTACCGCCCCCGCTTCGGTCGACGTGAAAATGCCGGAGTAAAATTCATTCTCAGAAATTTTGGTGCCAAAGTGATGTTTCTGCCCTGCGCCACCATTAATCCGATGGTTGCGATTAATGACATGACCGGTGCCCAATCAAAACTGATCAATCTTCTTTGAGGCATTTCTTCCCTCCTCCTTTGTTAAACAAGCTACTTTCTGAAAACAAGATTGCGTTGATAACTACAAATGTCCATTTTAAAAAGAGATAAGTATCGTCGATGGCACTAGCTCTAAACATACAATCATTACCGGTTTATTATGGCGACAATAGTTGTCGCCATAGACAGTCCAAAGCCTTCC
>JAYEGS010000038.1:0-23899 GCA_034659215.1 Pseudomonadota bacterium
CAAACTAAATATTGATAGCCGCCCCCAAGCCATTGTCCTTGCCTATGAAGCAGGAATGGGTCGCAAAAATATAAACAAGAAGAAAAATAAAGGTGGGATCAAACGCAAAAAGGGTACGACGCTTGGCGCCGTACCCTTTTGTGCTTCCAACGATGGCAAAATCTCTAGCCGTTCAAGATATCAGCCAGATCCGGCAAAATTGTCGGCAGTTCATCAATCAACTTCTTGACGGCGTTGACTGAGTTATCGAACATCGCCTGTTCTGCCTCATTAAGTTCGAATTCAACAATCGCCTCAACCCCTTTGGAGCCAAGAACACAGGGCACGCCGACATAGTAATTATCAACCCCGAATTCGCCTTTAAGCAGAGCGCAGACCGGCAGCACCCGTTTCTGATCCCGTAAAATTGCCTCCGCCATGGAAATTGCAGAAGAGGCCGGGCTGTAGAAAGCTGAGCCGTTGCCCAGCAATTTGACAACTTCACCACCCGCCATCTTGGTGCGTTCAACCATAGCATCCATAACTTCCTGAGCTTTGGCCTGGTCGCCGCCATATTTACGAACCAACTGCTCCATCACCGGAATACCGTTGACATTGGCATAACGGACAATCGGCACCATGGTATCGCCGTGACCGCCCAACACCATCGCATTAACGTCGCGAGTTGAAACTCCAAGTTCCCAGGCGATAAACGAACAGAAACGGTTGGAGTCAAGAACTCCGGCCTGACCGATAACCCGCTCTGAGGGAAATCCGGTGACCTTCTGACATAAAGTCACCATCGCATCCAGCGGGTTAGAGATAATAATTACGAAAGCCTCAGGGGCATGCTCTTTAATCCCTTCCGAGACCTGTTTCATGATTTTTGAGTTAATTCCGAGCAGGTCATCACGGCTCATACCCGGCTTACGCGGCAGGCCGGCGGTTACAATAACAATATCCGAACCGGCGATATCAGTGTAGCTATTGGTTCCTTTCAAATCAACATCAAACTGATCGATCCGGGCAACTTCGGCCAGATCAAGCATTTTCCCCTGCGGCAGACCCTCGACGATATCAAAGAGAACCACATCTCCCAGCTCTCTCTGGGCACATAATTGAGCCAGCACACCACCAATCTGCCCACCACCAATCAACGAAATTTTCGCTCTCTTCATTATTCATCCCTCCACTTCATAAAAACTAATTAAACCAAAAAACGGCCCCATAAAAAATCACTCTAAAACTTTTCAAGACGAATGTATACAGTATGCAAAAGGATAAAAGATGTCAAGAAAAAAAGCATCCCCGATTTTTTAATTGACAGAGTCAATAGTGAACAGTAAACTTGATATTACTCTTTGACCTAACAAAAACAAAAAATTAAGGAGAATTGTCGTGACTGAAAAAAGTAAAGTAAGCGCCTTGATTCTTGGTTTATCAATCTGTTTGGGCCTGGCCCTGCTCGGCTACCTGCTTGGTGATGCCGCCCTCACGATCAAAGGGCTTGAGCGCAGCGTCAAAGTCAAAGGTCTCTCTGAACATGAATATCCGGCCGATATCGTTATCTGGCCAATCCGGTTCATTGCAGCGGACAATGACCTGCAAAATATTTACCATACCCTTGAAGATAACACCGGCAAAATCATCTCTTTTCTTAAACAACACCAGATCAATGCCGCTGACATCTCCAGCAACCCACCGGCGATTACTGATAAATCGGCCCAGAGATACTCCAACTCGGCAACCCCTCAATTTCGCTACAGTGCCACGCAAACCGTAACCGTATACTCCGGCGACATTACTACGGTTCGTACGGTGATGGGAGCCCTGGCTGAACTCGGCAAAGAGGGCATCGCCTTCAACCATGAAGACTATGACGCCAAACCTGAATATATCTTCACCAGACTTAATGAAGTAAAACCGGCAATGATCGAAGAGGCGACCCGAAAAGCCCGGGCTGTGGCCTTGAAATTTGCCCAGGATTCGCAAAGTAAACTCGGCAAAATCAAGCGCGCCTCGCAAGGGCAATTCAGCATCAATCCCCGTGATAAAAGTACGCCGCACATGAAACGAGTCCGAGTGGTCTCGACGGTTGAATACTATCTTTCAGACTAAAATATCGTAACCCACAGAAATCCCGAAAGGAATGAAGGAGGAAAACATGAAAAACATTTTGACAAAAAAATGGTTACTTATTTTCATTTTTTTCACCCTCACCTGTTTACCAACCTCGATTATTACCGCCAGTGCAAGAAACAACAACAAACCTCTATTCCGAACCTCCGGACGCCTGATCATTGAACTCAAAACCGAACCTTTAGCTCATCAATACGTCGGGGCACCTGAAAAATACAGTTTACCGGGAGCCCAGCGCCTGGCAACAGGTACAACGGCCTCAAAGCAACACTTACAGCGTCTTAACCGTGAACAAGAGAGCTTCGTTAAAAGGTTACGAAACCTGGCAACTGACATTAAAGTTTCCCAACACCTGGATTCCAAAGGTAATCTTCGTGAAAATCGTTACCGGCTGCTTTTTAACGGTCTTTCGGTCGACCCCGGAACCGCAAATGCTGAAACCCTCATAAAAAAACTTGAAGAACTGCCTGAAGTCAAGGCTGTTTACCCGGATCGGGCCTACTACCCGGCCCTCTATTCAAGCCGCGACCTGATTAATGCCCAAGCCCTCTGGAACAACCCGGCAATTGTCTCTAACGCCAATGCCGGTCGCGGGGTTAAAATCGCCATTATGGATGGCGGCATCCATTATCTGGCTCCGATGTTCAATGGTTCCGGTTATCAATACCCGTCCGACATCCCGGCCCCGGGTTTGGGAGATACGCGCAACAATAACGGCAAGATTATCGCTTCCCGGGCCTATTTTCGCCCTGATGATCCACCCCGGGAAGGAGATGAGAATGTCTGGCCCGGCAAAAACGGCACCTCGCATGGCGTCCATGTTGCCGGCATTGCCGCCGGCAACAAGGTCACCGCCGATTATCTGGGCTTGAACTTTGATATCAGCGGTGTCGCCCCAGCCGCCTGGCTTATGAGCTACCGTATTTTTTATGCCAGCGAGAATGATGACGGTGGTTTTTATACCACCGAAGGTCTGGCTGCCCTTGAAGATATCGTCGCTGATGGCGCTGACATCCTGAATAACTCGTGGGGAAGCGGTCCGGTTTCGAGCGGAGGTTATTATGACCCTCTCGACCGAGCTCTGATCAACGCCTCTGAAGCCGGTATTTTTGTTGTCATGTCAGCCGGCAACTCCGGCCCCGGCCTCGGCACTTCGGATCATCCTTCAGTTAATTACATAAGTGTTGCGTCCTCGACCTCAACCGCCTCACTGGCCTCCGGCAGGCTCAGCGTTACAGCTCCAGGAGAAATCGACCCGGCATTAACCAACCTCGAAGTTATGGAGGCTGCATTCGGCCCCGCCCCGTCACCTGGAGTGGTCTCCTACGAGTTAATCACCGCAACCAGCATTGATGCCGGTAACTTCGAAGGATGCTCACCCTGGTCAGGAACACCCTTCCTCGATAAAGCGGTTCTCATCCAACGAGGTAACTGCAAATTCAGTGACAAAGTCTATCTGGCACAACAGGCTGGAGCCACACTGGTTATTATCTATAACCACGAAAATGGCGGTGATGACTTAATTTCCATGACCGCCTCTTCCCTCAAAAATGAGATCACCATTCCTTCAATTTTCATCAAGCACAGTGACGGCAATGCCCTGCATAACTGGAGCAATACCTATGGTTCCGTCACCCGTATTGAGATGGACAACAATGCCTACCAGATATCAACCATTCCGGATCGACTCAGTGATTTCAGTAGCAAAGGACCAGGTGTCGGAGAGGTATTGAAACCCGACATTACGGCCCCGGGAGATGATATTCTTTCTCAGGGTTACACCCCACATGCCAACGGCGAAAATCGCCACTTCGGCTTTGGGCAATCGTCAGGCACCTCGATGGCTGCCCCTCATGTCGCCGGGGCCGCCGCCCTGATCCGCCAAATCCACCCAGACTGGCCCAACAGCTATATCAAATCAGCTATCATGACAACTTCCAACTTTCAGGATGTCTATACTCATAAGGGGTTGCCCGGCCAACCCCTGGATATCGGTGCCGGCCGCCTTAACCTCTCCCAAGTTACCGATCCCGGCATCATCTGCCAGCCACCATCTATCAGTTTCGGACGGGTTACAATCGGCAAAACCAGATCCTTAGCAACAACTATAACCAATGTCACCCCCTACCGTGAAACCTATACCATCAATACGATTGACACTCGAAAAAAAAACGGCTTGAAAACTTCGACCGTAAGTAATATCACTTTTTCTCCTGCCAACCTGAGCTTGGAGCCCGGAGCCAGCGACAAACTTACCCTGACGATTGATACAACCGGTAACGGTCTTGAGAGCGGTGATCTACAGGGGTTCATCCTTCTGACGGGATCAACCCACAGTGCTCACCTGCCGCTCTGGGGTCGGATTGTGCAGCCCCCCGGCAAACCAATTCTACTAATCGATAATGATGGCAGTTCAAACAAAGAGTATGATGATTACCGAGATTATTATACCAACGCCCTCAATAACTTGGGCAAAAGCTATGATGTCTGGGACGCTGACATCCAAACGACCGACAATACTATTCCGGCAGCGGCAATGCTCTCTCGCTATCCAACGATGATCTATTTTACTGGCGACAACCCTGATTCTCTATCAGATCTGTACGGTAACCGCCTGACCGAATACGCCAACGGTGGCGGCAGTATCATCGCCATGGGACAGGATATTTCCCATATTTTTGATAATAATGAAATATTCTACAGCTACATCCTTGGAGGTCGGGCTTGGTGGGACGCTCTGACCAATGACTACCTACCGGATCAAAATATTATTGCCCACAACGATGCTCCTTCGGCTTTTGACAGTATCATACTAAATCTTACGGCCTCCGGCGACGGAGCCGCCAACCAGTTTTACATTGATGAACTTCATTCCTATCCCTGGAATGAAGCTGACGACGAACCATTGTGGCTCATGTACCGTCCCCTACTCCGCTACACAGGCTTAGACAACCATGAAGACGGTACTGTAGCCTTGGGCCACCGGGCTTTGCCGAGCTTGGAAATCCCGAATCAACCCTATGTCGGCCGTTCAATCTTTACAACTTTCGGTCTTGAAGGAGTCAACAACTTACCCGGCCACACTTCCCGAGCGACCCTGCTTGCAACCTTACTCGACTGGGCCGCCGATGAACCCAAAATTACCATCAACGAACTAGGCAGCTCGACAGTGACCAACAAATCTCTCCAAGCCAATTTAAACTCTCCGGTTACCGGTACCAGTGGCACCAGCTATCGCTGGGATTTCGGCGATGGTAGCAGTTACCAGGGGCCTTACAGCAATAGCCACCGCTCCCACACATACTCCCAACCGGGAAACTATCTAGTCCGAGTCGAAGCCACAGATTCCTGGGGCAACCGAGCTATCGGAGAACATCTGGTCACCAAACCCAACTGCCTCTACTATCCTCATGTCGCCACGGTGAACAACTGGGAAACTGAAATCTGCATTATCAACACCAGCACCGGCTCTACCATAAGCGGTGAGTTCAAAGCCTATGCCGATGACGGAACTCTGGTAACAACCTTGAAAAATGTCACGCTTTCGCCCGGAGCCCGTTATGAAGTAAAGGTCGGAAGCACCTTTGTCAACCCGGATCAGATCGGTTATATTATCTTTGAAGGTAATAGCTCCGGCACCGTTGTCGGCTATACCAAATTTTACTGCGAAGGAATCTACCGGGTTGCCATTCCGGCCATCAGGGAGATCAACAGCGGCGATATTTTTGTTTCCCACATCGCCTCTAATGATGCCTGGTTCACGGGCTTAAGCCTAGTCAATGTCACCGCAACCGCCCGTACCATCTTTATTGAAACTGATAACGGCCTCAAAAAATACCTGGAACTGGCACCGGGTCAACATAAGGCTCTGAGTATCAGATCACTTTTCGACAACCAATCCCAACCTGGCATCCAATCAGCCGTTATCAAGAACAGTGCCGGCATTCTCGGCCTTGAACTCTTCGGCAACACGGTCAACGGAAAACAGTTGTCGGGTATCCTTTTACGAGATCGCAGTGCGACGGAAATCTTTTACCCCCATGTTGTGACCACGGACGACTGGTGGACCGGAGTCGTGGCTTATAACAGCACCCAAGAAACTGGAAGGCTTGATTTTACAACTTTCAATCAGACCGGAGATATCCTTTCAGAGGTTAGCGTGAATCTTCCCGGCCATAATAAATTCATCGGCTCAGTCGCCTCACTGGGATTCCCACAAGCTACTGCCTGGTTCAAAATTGAGGCAAACCAGCCAATGACCGGGTTTGAGCTATTCGGTACCCACAACGGTTTTCAGTTGGCCGGATACTCGGGCGTTGATATCAGCGGGACAAAAGGCATCTTTCCCAAGCTGGATAACGAAGGCTTTACCGGTATCGCCATGGTCAATACCACCTCGACACCGACAACGATTACCCTAACAGCATATGGGAACGATGGAAACATGGTATCCAGCAATGAGTTGCAACTGGCCGGATACGAAAGAATCGTGAAAGTTGCCGAAGAACTGTTCGACAGTGACATCTCCAGCGCTACCTACATCAGCTACCAATCTAACTGTAAAGTTGTCGGTTTTCAGCTCAACGGCTCCAATGACGGCATGCTCTTGGACGGTCTGCCTGCCTTGCGCTAAGATCAATAACCTAAACACCAAGTAAGAACAATGTAGAACATAGGATCACTCTTGTATGACTGATAAAACTAAACCGAGAATTATTGTGGTCGGCGGCGGGGCAGCGGGACTTATGGCGGCCGGAACGGCGGCTAAAGCCGGGGCTCGGGTTCTGCTCTTGGAAAAGATGAAACAGCCGGGACGCAAGCTGACGATCACCGGTAAGGGTCGCTGCAACCTGACCAACAGTGCCGAGATCAGTGATTGCATTGCCCATTTCGGCAACAATGGCCGCTTTCTGCGCCAGGCCTTCCATCGTTTTTTCAACCATGATTTGATCGATTTTTTTGCCGATAACGGCCTTAAAACCGTCACCGAACGCGGCGGCCGGGTTTTTCCCGCTAATGGCAAAGCCCCGGAAGTGGTCAGGACGTTGCGGAACCGGCTCAATAAAAGTGGAGTTACCATCCGCCTCTCAAGCCCGGTTGAAGAGCTTATGGTTAAGGATGATCAAATTGTCGGAGTGGTGGCTCAGGGAGAAGAATTTTCCGCTACCGCCGTCATCCTGGCCACCGGCGGGGCCTCCTATCCTTTAACCGGCTCGACCGGCGATGGCTACCGCTTGGCGATGAATGTCGGCCATAATATCATCCCCCCACGCCCGGCCCTGGTTCCACTAACATATGCGTCAACTTCGGAAAAATTTAATTCAGAGAAATTAGCGGGCCTCTCTTTACGCAACGTTGCCGTCCGCCTTTTGATCAACAACAAAAAAGTAAGGGAGGTTTTCGGGGAACTGCTCTTTACCGAAGATGGGATCAGCGGGCCTGCGGTTTTGACCTTGAGTGGAGCAGCCGTCGATGCCTTGAAAAACCAGGATGAAGTCTGCTTCTCCCTCGATCTCAAACCGGCCCTTGATGAAAAAAAACTTGAGGCCCGCCTTTTACGTGATTTTCAAAGCCGAGGCAAAGAGAGCCTCGATTCCCTGCTTCGAGGACTATTACCCAAAGAGATGGTGGCCTTCTGCCTCGACTCTAATAAGATCAGCCCGCAACAACAGGGCCATCAAGTAACCGCCAAAGAACGAAAAAGGCTGCGGGCCTGGTTAAAGGATTGCCGCCTGCCAATCAGCGGTCACCGCCCCTTAGCTGAAGCGATCATCACCGCCGGTGGCGTTGACACCAAAGAGATCGACCCGAAA
This sequence comes from Pseudomonadota bacterium, assembly GCA_034659215.1. GTDB lineage: Bacteria > Desulfobacterota > Anaeroferrophillalia > Anaeroferrophillales > Tharpellaceae > Tharpella. Next base: position 7,932 of record JAYEGS010000038.1, read on the forward strand.
ACCATGGCTTCGCGCCAGATCAAAAACCTCTTTTTTGCCGGAGAACTCCTTAATATCCAGGCCGACACCGGCGGCTACAACCTGCAAGCCGCTTTCTCAACCGGGCATTTGGCCGGCAAAGCCGCGGCCAAAAAAATTTCAACCGCTCACTAAAGCTCGTACCGCCCGAACCAAAACTGCCATATCCTTGATCGGCTTCAGATAAACATTGTCCATACTGACGCCAAGAGCTGCGAGATCATCCGGCACTCGATACTCATTGCTACCGGTATGAATTATAAATTTACATTTTGCCCCATCCGCCAAAGCCTGGCGCATCACCTCATTGCCATTGATACCGGACAGACGCATATCAACGATAACAACATCAACCGATTCTTTAGCGATAGTTGCTACAGCCTCTTCGCCGTTGCCGGTTTTCAGAATTTCAAAACCCTCATCCTCAAAATAGGCTTCCAGGTTGGCCAGGATCGCCGGTTCATCATCAATCAGTAAAACTTTTACAGCTCTCTCGAAAACAACCATCAGTGCTCCTTAAAATTCGCTCAAAAAAATTCAATTAGTTCTCGGTAAACGCAGGATAAAGAGGCTCCCCCCGGCTGCCGGAATCTCCACATCCAAGGATCCTATGTGATTATCGGCATATTTTTCTCTTATTGGGGAATGATTTTTTTGATTGAAAGATTTATTCTGTCGATCACTTCATCCGGCACGGCCTGACTGAAGATAAGGTAGCGAATGTTTCCACACGGTATGTCACTTAAGGTGTGGGTGTAAAAATCAGACTGTGTGAGGTTGGCCGAATTGATCAGGTTGGGTATCTCCTCAGGTGCCACCAACATATAGGATATGCGGCCCCTGTTGATCAGCTTGACAAGGGTTGACTGTTGAGTGGCAATCGTCAGTCTATTGGGTGAAATTCGGGTCAATAGTTCATCAACAAAGGGGCCGTAGGAAAAAGAGCTCATTTGCCCTATAACCAGAGTTTTATCGGAAAAAACTTGTTGCAGGGTGTCGTAGACAATAATAAGCTTTTTGAGTTTTCGGCTGGTGAGCAGGACAATTGGTTGGTTTTGGTAGATGGGCAGACTGAATTTGGCAAATTTTTCGCGCTCCGTTTTTTTGAACCAACCGATAGAACCGTGCGGGGTTTTGGCATTTTTTATGGTTTGGATAATTCTGGCCGGTGGCAGGAATCTAAAAGCGACATCAATTCCGGCATCCTGAAAAATCTTTCGACTAAGATCAATGAGAAATCCTGCCGCTTGGCCCTGATCGGTAAAATAGTAGGGAGGCCGTTCAAAATAGAAAATCGTTAAAGGAGCGCTGTTGCCGTTGGACGGCAGAGTCAGTACGAGGGCAACAGCAATTAGAAAAAAGCGGATCCTCCGATACGGATTGTTCATTAGTTTTTGGCCTGTTTTGTATATCGAGACACAACAAATATTCATAGACTAAACCATTAAACCGGTAACCGGATAATAAAAGTTGTGCCCCCTCCGGGGGGTGAGTGAACCCACATCTCTCCATTATGGTTGTGGGTAATAATCATATAAGAGACCGATAAACCAAGACCAGTTCCTTCACCCACCGGTTTGGTGGTGTAGAAGGGTTCAAAAATCCGTTTACGAATATTCTCTTCCATTCCCGGGCCGTTATCCTCGATCTCGATCCGGACAAAATCAGCTTCCCTCATGACTCGCAGAATCAAGCAAGGCTCCGATTTTTCCATAGAGGTAGTGAAGATAGCCTGGGCCGCGTTTTTCAATAAATTGAGGATAACCTGTTCAAGCTCGGTTTTTATCACCTCTATTTCCGGTAAGTTAAGATCATACTCACGAATTATCTCAATTTGCCGGAAATCAAATTTTTTCTTAAGGTCATAATCATTAGCCGCGAGCTCCACGGCACGCTCGATCAATTTCGAAATATCGGTGCTTTCGGCTTGCAACTCACTGCGACGACTAAACTGAAGCATATTTCTGACAATGTGCGCGGCCCGTGAGCCGGCGGACTGAATGTCCTCAACAAAAGCCGTAATCTTCCGTTTCTCCAAATAGGCACGTATCTCATCCAGGGTTACACCGCACTCAGTCGCACACTTTCGGTTGGCTTCTATTTCGGGCGCTATACGCCGTCTAATATTCTGCGCGGCCTGCAGAACAATGCCCAAAGGGTTGTTGATTTCATGGGCCATACCGGCGGCCAAGCCGCCAACCGATACCATCTTTTCAGCCTGAATCACCATCTCTTCAAATTTGCGCTGTTCACTGACGTCACGAATAACCAGCACCATACCAATAATTTTACCGAGACGATTGCAGATCGGCGATGCGCTGACAGCAACTGGAAAGCTTTTGCCCAACGGCAGGCGTATGACAGTTTTGTAGGGAAAACTGAACTTTTTCCCCTGCAATAGAGCCTTACCAACCTTTCCCGTTAAAACTTCACCGCTATCACCATCGACCAGATCAAAAACATCCGATAATTTACAACCTCTAAAATCATCAAGATAGCAGGCAGTTAACTCTTCCGCCACCGGATTAAAACGGTCAATCTTCATGGCCTGATCAACGGCAATCACGCCGTCACCAATAGAATCCAGAATAATCCGCAAGTTCTCTCGTTCATCGGCCAGAGTCTCTATGGTTGACCTAATTGAATCCCGCATCAAAGACAAATTAAAAGCCAGGGCTCCAAGTTCATTCTCACTCTTTAAATCGATCTCGACAACTAGATTATTATTGGCAATTTCACGAGAGATTGCGGATAGTTGTAATACCGGCTGAACAAAAAACCGCCGTAAAACATAAACCACCATCCCAACCAGAAAAAGGCCCAAGACCATCACTTCGACAATGAGATCAATCAATTTATCATTAAGCTTTTTCCGGGCAATTCGTCCATCAACGGAAACCCGTATTTCACCGAACACCTCGCCATACATTTTGAGATCAGCAGTTGCGGTTAAACTTGGGCTGACGACTGATACAAGCTCACTGGCCACAACCAAACCATTTTCATCTTTGATAAAACCCAGTAGTAGTTCACCTCCGTTTTCACTTATCGAAATGGCACTGATCTCATCCGGCGACATCTCAGAGCGCAGGATCGAGCGAACTACCCGGGTATCAAGATTATAGACCGGAACCAACGTACTGGCCTGAAGCCGGGCCAGGGTTTGCTGTAAAACCTGTTCCAAATCATGGTTCAACTCTTGACGAAGTTGGAGATAGCGTTGGGCTTCAAAAAGTGAAAGAATCACTACAGTAACCAGTAAGATCGCCCAACTGAGTTGGCTTAAAAGACTTTTTCTTTTCATTTTTTTGTGCTGTCAACAGCCTGATATAGTACCGCCTCGGGATAGCTTGCAAGGTTTGCCGCATTCCATTTAGCGATGGTGCCATTTTTACGCAACCGTTCAATGATACGATTGACTTGAGGCAGTAGATAACAATATTCAGATTTTCTGGAGAAGGCCATATACATCCCGGTGGTATCAATCTCCCGGTTGACAACCTCAATCTGATCAAGATATCCAAACGTCTTGGATCCAATCAGAGCCGAATAGTAACCGAAAAGAAGATAGTCGGCCCGACCCTCAAGCAGAGCTTGAAAACACAACTGCAACGTGTAGGGACGAATCACCTGCAAACGGTCTTTGATGAAGAGATCGAACTCTTCCCCAAAACTGTCACCAAACGGGGCCACCCCTCTTTTACCAATCAGAGCCTCTCGGCCAAAACAAGGAAAGGCTTTACCGACGGCAACAATAATCGAGGTGGGATCATCCATATAGGGTTTCGTATAGAGTAGGTAGCGATTGCGTTCATCGTTGTAATAGATCCCGGAAATAAGATCGATACGACCGTTTTCAGCCTCATGCTGAACCCGCTTCCAAGGACCACTATAGACAATTTTACAGGAAATCCCAAGTTCAGCGAAAATCGTTTTAGCCAACAAGGACGAGGTACCGACAATCGTGTCCCCTTTTTTCCACATCACTGGTGGAAATTCAGGATGGGCGGAGATAAGCAAAGGCTTTCGCCCGCTGTCAGCTTTGCCGACAAGCGATTCCGCTCCGACACCGGCAGCCGGGAAAAATCCTGAAAAGAGCCAGGCCATTACGACCACACTAACCCGGATCGATTTAAAAGCAATGCGGCCGCCCATCAACTCACGCCTCCCTGAGGAGATAATTTTTCATCCAGCACTCTTTTGATCGTCGTTAACATCAAATCACAAGAACTCCTAACCCGGATAAACCGGAACTAAACAGACAAAACTTTCAACCCGCTAAAACTAATCTAAAAGATTATTTTTAGCGCCTTTACAAAACAAAAACATAACACAAAAATAAGTTTATGAAAAGCGTTTTAACTGCGTATCAGCTGTGTTTAAAACATGATAATTTTAACCATCCCAAGTTAACTGACCATATGGCTCTCTCAGGCCAAAATAATAATTAAGCCTTGACAAAACATTGTTTTCATATTACGCCCTGAAAGAATATGCAAATATTAAGATAATGCTGAAAATCATTTAAACCACAGACGATACTAAACTCAAGGAGGCACTATGAAAACATCGGTTCGGAGAATCTTTCTTTACAGCATCATGATTACGCTGGCCGGCACCCTGCTATGGAGTTGTGCTAGCAGTAACAAAGCCAAGGAAGTAAAATGTGCGGGAGCTGTGGAGTGGCAGATCTGTAACGGTGCCGAAATCACCTCTTTTGCCTGCGAGCTTGGCTCGTTCAAGAAAAAACCGGCCCTCGTCTATACGATCGCTATCAAAAATACCAGCGACAAAGCCCATCGTTACCGCCTCAATATTTTCCTGCTTGACCAAGATAAGGCCGCCGGTCACCTGGTACCGCGCAAGGGAAAACCACCGGTCGTAAAACCGGGTGAAACAGTCACGATTAAAATACCTTTTTTCAAAGCAACCGAAACGTCCGCTAAGATGTTGGTTATTCTGAAAACAATAGGCGAGTAAGTTGCAATTTAAGCACTAACGCGGGCGTAACCTGCAAGTAAGTGCTCTTAATCAGAACATTTTCTTGTTCTTCAAACAAAAAATTAACCTGTAAGGCACTAAACAGGAGATAGAGTATCATGACGAAAAAATTAACTTTCATTCTCGCTCTGGTCGCGGCTTTGGGCTTTCTTTTCAGTTTTCAAGCGGAACAGGCGAACGCTCGTACCCGCTTTATCTCAATCGGCACCGGCGGTACCGGCGGGGTCTACTACCCTTACGGCGGCGGCGTAGCCGAGATCTGGACGAAAGAGGTGAAGGGAGTCAAAGCGGTCGCCGAGGTTACCGGGGCTTCCGTGGAAAACACCAAACTCTGCCACAAAGGAGAGACCCTGTTTGGTGAAATCATGAGTGATGTCGCCTTTCAGGCCTACACCGGAACCGGCAAATTTAAAGATAAACCACAAAAGATCAGGGGTATGTTTGTCATGTATCCCAACGTCTACCATATCGTCACCCGTCAGGATTCGGGTATCAACAGCATTGCCGATCTCAAAGGGAAGAAGGTCTCCGTCGGGGCTCCGGGCAGCGGCACCGAGTTCATGACCAACCTGATTCTTGAAGGCGCACTCGACGTACCCTATGACTCATTTAACGTCTTCCGCCTCTCCTTTAACGAAAACGCCAACGCCTTGAAGGATAATTCGATCAAAGCCGGAATCTGGTGTGTCGCGCCGCCGACCTCCTCAATTATGGATCTGGCCACCACCCACAAAATCAAGGTTATCCCGTTCAGTCAGGATGAAATTGATAAAGTAACCAGCAAATATCCTTTCTACGCCGGTTACACTCTTCCCGCCGGAACCTATAATGGTCAGGATCAGGATGTCTATACGGCTTCAGTCTGGAACACCTTTATCTGCAACGCCGACCTCGACGATGATCTTGTTTACGAACTCACCAAAGCGGTCTTCGAAAACCAGGAGTTCCTGATGAAGATCCACCATTTTGCCAAATACACAACCCCTGAAAATGCGGTTAAATATTCGGCTATCCCTCTACATCCCGGTGCTATCAGATATCTTAAAGAGAAAGGGATCGAAGTTCCCGAGCGCCTGATTGCAAAATAGATGAAAAGTTCTAAATCCCGGTATCCATATCGATTATGGTTACCGGGATTACTTTTATTACTCTGGGCAATCGGGTTGCAGCCAATCTCGGGACTTGCAGCCGGCCTGGATACCGGCCCGCAACTTGTTGTCAGTCACTTTTCAACAGCCAAAGTAATTGCGTCTCTTAAAGTTGAAAGCGGTGACAAATTCACGATCCGCTATATTCATTCAGTTGATAAAACCCCAATCTTTGAAGAGTTTCGCCTTGACCGGGAAAAGGGTCTGGTACTGGAAAAAACCTGGTTTACAATGTTTGGTGCCGGTCTCGGACACTGGCCGGGACACGGAAAGTTAAGCCAGGATTCGGAATGGATTACGATCGACAATATCGAACAGCCTTTGGACAGTTTCATCCTCCGCATCGGCTCTCCAAGTGTTGGGCATACCATTATTTATCATGATCAAGAGATCAATCTTTCAAGGCTTGCCCCAGGGGCACGGGCCTGGGTTGAATTTAAAAACCAGTAAACTTCGAATCTGGCACAGCCGGAACCAAACAGGTTACTTTTATTTGTGTTAATTTGTGGCTAAAAAACAATGAAAAAAGAGAACTTCCCGGAAAATTCAGTGCCCCCCGCCCAACCGTCACCTGCGAAAAACGATAACAACCACATCGTCATCGAAGAGGAAACCGCCAGTGCCCAGCGCAACTTGCGCGGGATTCTGGCCTTGGGCGTAACTGCGGTCGCCATCACGCTCTCCCTGTTTCAGCTCTATACGGCCGGTATCGCCCCACTGGCAGCCATCTACCAGCGTTCGGTTCACCTGGTTCTGATTCTGGTGCTGGTTTTTGCCCTCTATCCACCGATCAAGACCGCCGCCAAAGACAAAATCGATATCTACCTGATCATTGACGGTCTCCTGATCCTGCTGGCCCTGACCATCGGAGCCTATATCTGGATCGAATTTAACGCCATCGTTGAGCGTCAGGGGGATTGGATAACCACCGACGTGATTATGGGAAGTATCGCTCTCTGTCTGGTTATGGAAGCGACCCGCCGGGTTATCGGCCTCTTCATGTCGGCAATTGCTATAATTTTTCTCCTCTTCACCTATTTCGGTCCCTGGATGCCCGACCTTCTGGCCCATAAAGGCTACAGCATCGAGCGTATCGTCACCACTTTATATCTAACCACGGAAGGAATCTGGGGACTGCCGACCGGGGTTGCGGCAACCTTTGTTTTTGTCTTTATTCTTTTCGGCTCTTTTCTGGAGCGTACCGGCGGTGGTGATTTTTTCATCGACCTGGCCTACGCCCTGACCGGCCGCATGACCGGCGGCCCCGCTAAAACCGCAATTTTGGCGAGTGGTTTTATGGGCTCGGTGTCGGGTTCGGCGGTCGCCAATGTTGTCACCACCGGCTCCTTTACGATTCCGATGATGAAAAAAGTCGGCTACAAACCCCACGTCGCCGGAGCCATCGAAGCTGCGGCCTCAACCGGCGGCCAGATCATGCCGCCGATCATGGGAGCCGGGGCCTTCCTGATGGCTGAATTTACTAATACATCCTATCTTTATATCGTTAAAATTGCCATCATTCCGGCCGTCCTCTATTACCTGAGCGTCCTCTTTTTCGTCCATTTTGAAGCCAAAAAAGAGGGCTTCAAACCGATGCTGAAAGCCGATCTGCCCAACGTCAAAAAGACATTGAAAAACGGCCTCCACTTTTTTCTTCCGGTCTTTATCCTGATCTACGTTCTCTTTAACAACTACAGTCCGATGATGGCCGGTTTTGTTGCCGTCATCTCAACGATAATTGCCGCCATGTTGCGGAAAGCAACCCGCTTGAGCTTAAAAGATATCTTAGGCGGCCTCGAAGCCGGAGCCCGAAATGCGGTGATGGTTTCGGTCGCTTGCGGCTGTGCCGGAATTATTGTCGGCTGTGTCAGCCTGACCGGCTTAGGACTTAAATTTTCCAGCCTCGTAGTCTCGCTTTCGGGCGGCAGCCCTTTCTTGGCCATTGTCCTTATCGGCATGGCTTCACTGGTTTTGGGCACCGGTTTGCCGGTAACCGCCTCCTATATTGTCCTGGTTATTCTGGCCGGACCGGCTTTAATGGATTTGGGGCTGCCGATTATTGTCGCCCATATGATCGTCTTCTGGTACAGCCAGGATGCCAACGTTACACCGCCGGTTTCGCTGGCCGCCTTTGCTGGAGCCGGAATTGCCGGAGCCTCACCCATGAAAACCGGCTTCGCCTCCTGGAAAATCGCCAAAGGCCTTTATATTATTCCGATCGTCATGGCCTACCGCCCGCTGCTCGGCAACGGCACCACAACTGAAGTAATCATGACCATGTTTTTTACGACTATCGGCCTGATTGCCTTCACCAGCGCCATGGAGAGATTTCTTCTCAAACGCCTCAATCTTATTGAAACCCTGCTCATGACCGCCGCCGCCCTGGCCCTCTTCTGGCCTAATTACGCTTTAAGCGGCGGAGGAGCTGTCCTTTTGGCCCTAATTACCGGACGCCAATATTTTTCGAATACCCTCCAAGCTAAAGCAGCTTAGGATGCGGAGCATAACTACCAAAGAACAATTTTGATTTGGTGGTAAAATAATTAATGGAAAAATTCAAAGTAACCATAATCGGAGCCGGCATCGTCGGTCTCGCTCTGGCAGCCCGGCTGGCTCCGAAATTGGGTTCTGAACTACTTCTGCTTGAACAACACGACGGTTTCGGCAAGGAGACCAGCAGCCGTAACAGTGAAGTCGTCCACGCCGGCATCTACTATCCCAAAGACTCTTTAAAAGCCCGCCTCTGTATCGCCGGACGGCGACAAATTTATCAACTCTGTCGAGATCATGACATCGCCCACCAACGCTTGGGCAAAATCATAGTTGCGACCTCCGCCGACGAAGAAGAGTATCTGACCAACCTCCTTAAACGCGGCCTGGAGAACGGGGTTGAAGAGCTTAAAATGTTAAGCTCTAACGAAAGCCAAGCTTTGGAACCCCAGGTCAATGCTAAAGCCGCACTCCTCTCTCCGGCTACCGGCATCGTTGATTCACATAATCTGATGCGCCTCTTCTACCAACAAGCCAAAGAGGCCCAAGCCACCATCGCCTTTAACAGCAAAATCACGGAGATAATCCCGGCTAGCGCCGGCTTCCTTTTAAATTGCCAGAGTAATGATGCCAACAATGACGAAAATTTCACTTTCTCCTCTAATCTCGTCATCAACTGCGCCGGTCTCGGAGCGGCGCAGTTAAGCCGCTCGGCAAAAATCACAACGCCAACCATCCACTACGCCAAAGGTTCCTATTTCAGCTACAGCGGGCGTTCACCACTCTCCCGCCTGGTCTATCCGGCACCGCCAACCGGCGGTCACGGTCTCGGCATCCACGCGACCCTCGATCTTGGCGGGCGCTTACGTTTCGGCCCCGACCTAGAGTATTGCGCTGCACCCGACTACCAGGTCGATGAAAAAAACCATACTAAATTTGCCACGGCGATCCAACGCTACCTGCCCTCACTCGACATTACCAAACTTATCCCCGACATGGCCGGCATCCGCCCCCGCCTCCAAGGCCCAAATGATGCTGTTTGCGATTTCATTATCCGTGAAGAAGGCTCCGCCGGGGCTCCCGGCTTCTTCAATCTCTTAGGCATCGAATCCCCCGGCCTCACCGCCGCCCCGGCAATTGCCGACGAAATCGCCGCCATGATCAACCTCTGACAAAGGTAATTTGATCACGTTATATTCGAACTTCCATTCCCAACCTTGACAGCAAAAGAGTTGTCACTATTTTAAAAGAAGTCGGCAAACTTATATAAACACCAGTCTGTCCGAAAAAAATCAAGGGAGGCTTCTCATTATGGATACGAGTAAATTTACGCAAAAAACCCAGGAAGCGGTAGCGGCTGCGCAGGACCAGACTTTACGGCGGCACCATCAGCAGATTGATGCCGAACATCTGGCGCTGGCTTTAATCCAGCAGCCGGAAGGGCTGGTGCCCCGTCTAATTGAGAAGATCGGAATTGCTCCGGCGGCAGTTGAAAAGGCTCTGGAAGAGCAGTTGGCTAAAATTCCGGCGGTTACCGGGGCCGGCGGCGGACAACTCTATATGAGCCCGCGCCTGGGCCAGTTTTTTGTTAAGGCCCAAGATGAGGCCCAACAGTTTAAAGATGAATACGTCAGTGTTGAGCACCTCTTGTTAGCGATGGTCTCGGCTTCCGGTGATCCTCTGGCAACCCTTTTGCAAGGTTTTGGCTTAACCCGCGAAAAACTTCTGACGGTTTTAACCGAGGTTCGCGGCCACCAGCGGGTCACTTCACAAAATCCGGAGGAGAGCTACCAGGCTCTTGAAAAATACGGTATCGATCTGACTCAGGCTGCAGCTCAAGACAAACTCGACCCGGTCATCGGCCGCGACGATGAAATTCGCCGCGTCATTCAGGTTCTCTCTCGGCGAACCAAGAATAATCCGGTCTTGATTGGTGAGCCCGGCGTCGGCAAAACCGCCATCGTCGAAGGCCTGGCCCAACGCATCTTTGTCCAGGACGTTCCCGAAAGTCTAAAACACAAACGCCTGATTTCTCTCGACATGGGCGCTCTGATTGCCGGAGCCAAATTTCGCGGCGAGTTCGAAGAACGCCTAAAAGCCGTCCTCAAAGAGGTAAAAGAGGCCCAGGGCAATGTAATTCTCTTTATCGATGAACTCCACACCGTTGTCGGGGCGGGTAAAACCGAAGGTTCGATGGATGCCGGCAACCTCTTAAAACCGATGTTGGCCCGGGGTGAGCTCCATTGTGTCGGAGCCACAACTTTGAACGAATATCGCCTCTACATTGAAAAGGATGCTGCTTTAGAGCGCCGGTTTCAACCGGTTTTGGTCGACCAACCCACGGTCAACGATACAATCTCGATTTTGCGCGGTTTAAAAGAGCGTTACGAAGTCCATCACGGCATCCAGATTAAAGATACCGCCCTGGTCGCCGCCGCCGTACTCTCGCACCGCTATATCAGCGACCGTTTCCTCCCCGACAAAGCGATCGACTTAGTCGATGAGGCCGGAGCCCGCCTGCGCACCGAGATCGACAGTATGCCGAGTGAACTTGATGAAGTAACCCGAAAAATAATGCAGCTCGAAATTGAGCGCGAAGCCTTAAAGAAAGAGAAAGACAAAGCCTCAAAGCAACGCCTCGAAAAACTTGTAAAAGAGCTCGCCGACTGGCAGGTAAAAAGTAAAACGATGACCGCCCGCTGGCAACTTGAGAAAGAGCAGATTGCGGGCTTACGCGAAATCGGCAAGGAGATTGAAGCGGTCAAACTCGAAATCGAGAAAGCTGAACGCGACTACGACCTCAATAAGGCGGCTGAGCTCAAATATGACCGACTCACGACTCTTGAAAAGAGACGTGAAACAGCCCAACAGGCAATTACAACAAGTCAGGCCGATGGCGGCCGACTCTTAAAAGAGGTCGTCGATGAAGAGGATATCGCCGCCATCATCAGCCGCTGGACCTCGATCCCGATCAGCAAGCTGCTCCAGGGTGAACGTGATAAACTTATCCATTTGGGCGAGCATCTCCATAAACGGGTCATCGGCCAGGAAGATGCCGTCCAGGCGGTCGCCGATGCCGTGGTTCGGGCGCGGGCCGGGATCAATGACCCGCAAAAGCCGATCGGCAGTTTTATTTTCTTGGGGCCGACCGGGGTCGGGAAAACCGAACTCGCAAGGGCTCTGGCCGAGTTTCTTTTTGATGACGAAAACAGCATGACCCGTATTGACATGTCGGAATATATGGAGAAACATGCGGTTTCTCGCCTGATTGGGGCGCCTCCCGGCTATATCGGCTATGACGAAGGCGGCCAGCTGACCGAAGCGGTGCGCCGCAAACCCTACTCGGTCATTCTTTTCGACGAAATTGAAAAGGCCCATCACGATGTCTTCAACGTCTTGTTGCAGGTCTTGGATGACGGCCGCCTGACCGATTCACACGGCCGCTTGGTTGATTTCAAAAATACCGTAATTATCATGACCTCCAATATCGGCAGCCACCATATTCTCGAAAATCTACAGGAAGAGGAGTCGGAAAGCAGTTTCAAAGCGATGCGTGAGATGGTCATGAGCGCCCTTAAAAGCCAATTTCGGCCGGAATTTCTCAACCGGGTCGATGATATCATCGTTTTTCACACGCTCAAACGCCATGATCTGGAAAAAATCGTCACAATTCAGCTCTCACTTCTGGAAAAACGCCTGGCCGAAAAAGAGATTAAGCTGCAACTTGAGCCCGCTGCTATCAGCTTCATCGCCGCAGCCGGCTACGACCCGGCCTATGGTGCCAGACCTCTGAAACGAGCTCTGAAAAATTATCTGGAAACGCCTTTGGCTTATGAAATTATGGGAGACAGGATCAAGGATGGGGATATTGTAAAGGTCGGGGTTGATGGGGATAAGCTTAGGTTCACGATTTAAGGAAATAAGCGATTAACTTCAGCTTGGAGGGTGTTCAGGCGGTTTCTCGGAGCGTCTCGTAAAATTTCGTCGTTTTTCCCAGCGAAAGGAGCGCCCGAAATTGAAGCTGTTTGAGCGAGGTAGCGAGTTCTTCAATTTCAGCGTAATGAGCGCTGGAAAAACAGAAATTTTACTTAAAAAGTGGAGGGAAATCGCCTGAACGCCCGGTAGCGATTAACTGCGCAAATTATAACCTCTGTGCAACAACCACAGAGCCCAAAACGAACTCAAGACAAAAAAACCGGCACCGACGCTGAGACTGGTAAGCACTGAAACCTCGGAAACTCCGAGACAGGTATAGCGAAAACCGTCGACAAAATAGAAAAATGGGTTGTAAAAGGATGCCTTCTGCCAGAAGAGCGGCAGGTCGGAGATCGAAAAAAAGACGCCGCTCAAAAAAGAGAAAGGGACAATAACAAAATTCTGGAAAGCGGAGATATGATCCCATTTGTCGGCGATAATCGCCGAAACCAGACCTAGCGCACCAAGCGAACCGCAACAGAAAAAAGCCAGAATCAGAGCGTAGAACGGATGGCGAATCGGCACCAGGGCAAAGAAACAGGCAGCCAGCCAAACGCCAAAGCCAACCAGAACGCCGCGAACCACGGAGGCTCCGACAAAGGCTAGATAGAATTCAAAATCAGAGATCGGCGACAATAAAATAAAGACAACATTACCGTTCATACGCGCTTGGAAAAGACTTGATGAACTGTTGGCAAAAGCGTTTTGCAGCATCGCCATGACCATCAAACCGGGAATCAAAAAGGTCAAATAGTTGACCCCCGGCAACATCTCCCGGCTACCGGATATAATCGAAGAAAAAATCAGCAGATATAAGAGCACGGTTATCACCGGCGTTAAAATCGTCTGAATCGAAACCTTAAGAAAACGCCAAACCTCGCGGGCAAAAAGGATATAGAGACCGTATAAATTAAACATGGTTCCCGGCCTCCGTCAATTCCGTGTAAACTTCAGTTAAACCAGGTTCATGAATCCGCAAATCGGAGAATTTGATACCGGATTGATCCAATGCCGCCAAAACCTCACCGATAGGATCCTGCTCGCGATGCAGCCGCAAAAGGAGTTCGCCTTGGGGGGCCGCTTCCTTTTTTTGCTCCAGGGCACTCGGCAAAACCACAGCGCTCTCCGGTGTCAGCTGCAAACGCAGTTGACGCCAGGTGTAGCGACGCAAAAGCTCATCTTTGGGAGCCAGAGCGACAACCCTGCCGCGATCGAGGATGGCGATTTTTTCACACATGCTCTCGGCTTCTTCAAGATAATGGGTCGTCAGAATAATCGTATGCCCTTTTCGGTTAAGACCACGAATAAATTCCCAAAGCTTAAGTCGTAAGGCGACATCGACCCCGGCCGTCGGTTCATCAAGAATAACCACCGGCGGTCGATGAACCAGGGCCTGGGCAATCAGAACCCGACGCTTCATCCCCCCGGAGAGATGATTCATCGTCGAATCGACTTTATCTTCCAGACCCAGGGCGGCAATTAATTGATCAAGCCACGGCCGGTTTTCAGCCCCCAAGCCAAAATATCCGGACTGCAGAGTAAGCATCTCCCTGACTGTAAAAAAAGGGTCATAAGCAAGTTCCTGCGGCACAACACCAAGTTTATAACGGGATTTTCGCCACTGCCGCCGAACATCATAACCGAGCACTGCGGCCGCACCGGAAGTCGCCCGTGTCAATCCGGCCAAAATATTGATCAAGGTTGATTTTCCCGCCCCATTAGGCCCCAAAAGCGCAAAAAAAGCACCCTCGGCAATCGTCATGCTAACTTCACTGAGTGCCTTGAGTGAACCATACTTTTTACCTAGATTTTTTATACTTACAGCATCCATAATCACTATTTACTTGACAAAAAGTTAAAAAATATAATATCTTACTCTTTCGGCCCGCCTTTTGAGAACCCCGCTTTAAAACCCGAAAAGAGATGTAAAAACAGGCCGGGGCCGAAGTAAACCGGATCCAATCGCAAAAACTTTCTTATCCTCTTTTCTTAATATTTTCAAAAACGAATCGGGCGGGGTAAAAATAGCAGCAACAATTTGCGCAGGAGAAGATAACATGAACCAAGAAAGACATCAAGAGAGACATAAAGACTCGACCGAGATAACCGAGCTTATTCTCGATGCCGCCGAAAAAGCCCGAACCGAAATCGGCATCGTCACTAAACAGCCAAGTACCGGCAAGTCGGCCAAATGGCCGATCGATTGTAATATCGGACCCGGCCTTGAAGGTGCCATCGCTTGCGAATCCAAAGTCGGCTATGTCAACGGCACCGACGGTCTACTCTCCTACCGGGGCTACGACATTTTTGAACTCTGTGCCTATTCAACCTATGAGGAGGTCTCCTTTCTCCTCCTGCATGGTCACCTGCCGAGCTCAACTGAACTGCAAGAGTTTGAACAGAAATTGATCAAGCACCGCCACATGAATAAAACCCTGCGCCTCTTAATGAGCTTTCCGGTTGAAGAGATGAACGCCATGGCGGCCCTGCGGATGGGTACCATCTTCATGCGCCAGGAATTTACCGACGTTGACCGCGAGAGCGCCAAGCCCGACTTAAGTGATGCGATCAGTGCTGACGAAGATTCAATCGGCATGGAGACCAAACCGAGCGGTGACCGTCGCGCCATCTATGAATTCAAAAAGAAGAAAAAACGCCGCAAAAAGAAAGATTCAGAGCTTGATGATGCCAGCGGCTTAGAGGCCTGTTACCACCTGATTGCCGGGGTACCGACCGTAACTGCAGCCATCGCCCGTTTACGCCACGGTCTGATGCCTTATGAGCCTTTAAATGATTTAAGCCATGCTGCTAATCTCTTCTACATGATGAACGGCCGACGCCCGACTGCAATTGAAGAACGGGTCTTGGACGTTACCCTGATCCTTCATGCCGACCACGGCATGAATGCCAGCACGTTCGCCGCAATGGTGGTCGCCTCGACCATGTCCGACATCTATTTCTCGGTCGGCTCCGGCATCGCCGCCCTCAACGGCCCTCTGCATGGTGGCGCCAACGAACGCGTTTTAGATACTTTACGCGATGTCGGCAGCCCCGACAACGTCGAGGCCTGGGTCACTCAGTCACTGGCCAAAAAGAAAAAAGTTCCCGGTTTCGGTCACCGCGTCTACAAAACCTATGATCCACGAGCCCGAATTTTAGGGCCGCTCGCTAAATTCCGCTGCCTCGGCTGCGCAACCGATATTCAAAATCTGATCAGTACGGCCGAACACCTCGAACACAAGGTTGTCAGTTCTCTGGATCAAGAGAAGAAGATCTTTCCCAATGTCGATTACTACTCAGGGGTTGTCTACACCCGTTTAGGCATTGATCCGGCTA
>JAYEGS010000039.1:0-5651 GCA_034659215.1 Pseudomonadota bacterium
CCTGAGGCAAGGACGCCAGGCGATTGACAAATTGATCCTGTAACGGTTTTGGCATAATAGTTACAACTTCACGTCCTTCTTCGGTCAAGCTGATCATAACTCGACGACGATCATTTTGACATCGATCTCGGCGTACCAGCCCACGTTTCTCAAGCCGATCGATAATGCCGGTCATTGTCGCTTGACTAAGAAAAGCCGCTCGGGCTAGTTCGCCGGAAGTACTGGGTTTATCCCCCTTCAGCTGGTGCAGTGTAATGATTTGGGGAACGGTCAAATTAAAAATACGTCGTAGCTTCCGACTATGTTGATCTATAGCCTGAATGATACGTCGCAGTGAACGAAGGATGATTTCTTCGTTGTCAGTGCTCATAATTCTTCTTTTAACTCCCCTAATGTTTGGCAGAAAACACAATGAATAAAATTTATTGCAATAACATTTCGTACATTAAACTTTCATATACATATCATTTTTTATGATTAATGTCAAATATCAGCTCAGGTTCTTCTGTTCTGCTTCACAAAAAGTAAGAAGTGTGATATTTGCAGGTGTTGTAGAAAGCAATTTTATCTGCACTAGTTAAGACAATGCTTTGAAAGTTTGCCTTAAAATATCCTCTACTGTAATACCGAAGGAGGACACTATAAAATGACGCTGCCCGGAAATTTGCTGACAACCGCAATGGCGGTTATGCCCCATACCGATATTGATGAAGCCCTGAAACTGGCTCTCTCGCTTGATATCCCCTTCTGGCCGCAACTGCCCCTCTATAACTATTACGAGGATATGTATGTCCAAGCCGCCGAACACTTTCCCGGCATTATTCTGGATATGGAGAAGCAGACTTTACGCTTTTCAACCGACAAATTTATTGACGAATTGGAAGAGACTCTAAGCCATTTCGAAGAGCCCGAATATTTCGATGTCAGTCCCCAATATTCAGCGGTTTACCACAAATTTCTGGAACTTGATTTAAAAGATCGGCCCGCTATTCGCGGCCAGCTCGAAGGCCCGATCAGTTTCGGTTTTTTCATCAAGAATGAGAATGATCGCCCCATCCTTTTTGATGATACGGTACGCCCTTTTCTCTTTGAGTTTATGTCTAAGCGGGTAAATATTCAATTGGCCCGCCTTAAAAAAAGAAACCCTAACGCTTTCATGTTTATAGATGAACCCGGCCTCCAGTTTCTTTTCAGTGCGATGTCGGGTTACAGTGATGTCCTGGCCCGGGAAGAGATTAACAATCTTTTCAGTATGATTGATCGTCCCCGAGGAATTCATCTCTGCGGTAATCCGGATTGGGATTTTCTTTTAGGCTTCGATATGGACATTGTCTCAATCGACCTCTATACCAACGCCAAAGTTCTACCCCTCTACAAGAAATCAATCATCAACTTTATTAAACGGGGCGGAACCATCGTCTGGGGAATTGTTCCAACCAACATCGAACCGTTCAACAAAGAGACTCACGAGAGCCTGATAAAGCTGCTTGAGTCAACTTGGCAAGGTCTCTACGACGAGGGCCTGGATCGTGATTTACTGCTTTCTCGCAGTCTGCTTTCACCGGCGACCTGTTGCCTGATCAATCCGGACAAGCAAAAAACCGTCAACCTGGCATTTGCCAGCCTTATTCAACTTTCAGAGACGTTGCGTGATAAGTATAAACTTTGTAACTATTCAGCGTAATGTAGTCCTCAAACGATCTCGATGCGGGGACATTGCTCCAGGCGGCGGCGAAGCCGCTTGCCGATCTGAGCTGTGTCCTCCTCGAAGCCGGGCGAAGCCAATGTTCGCATCATTTGTAGTGGCTTTAAGGTGATTAAAATAGAACGAGCTATAGATTTTCTTATTGGCCTCAGTAAAAGCCCGGTTCTCTTATCTCTGGTCAACCGTTTTGCGGTCAACAAAAGTCGCATTCAGCGGGAAAGGCTGATTGCAGCTGTCACGAAATATCTGTTGGTTGATTATGGACACGATGGGATGTTTGGCGATCTTTCAGTTTTTGAAGCCAAAAGTCTGCAGCTCATACATGATAACAACCTTCTCCGTCGGCTTAAGGGGCGAGCTCAAGGGACTGTTGGAGAACGTCAAAACAACCTCAAGTTATCCATTAACAATATCGAACAAAGACTCGAAACTCTTAAGAAACATGAAGGGCCTGATACATTGCGCTTTCTTTCCAATCTCTATCTGGAAGATATCGCCCCCGATTTCAACCCCGCCTTTCTCATTCTCTTTAGAGCAGTTTCCAGTCGCCTCTTTAACAATTTTGTCAATTCGATCAGGGCTGTCGAGAACACTCCCGGAACCATAGACGAAGTTCGTCGCCTGCTTGGCAATGAACCGGTCTTTTTCATCGCCAACCACATCTCCAACGCCGACCATCTGCCGATCCTGTTTGCCCTGAACCGGGCCCGCCTGATCTCGCCGGTGGTTATCGCCGGGAGTAACCTCTACCGGGGAATATCAACCAAAATTCTTCCCAAAATTAACGTCTGCCAGCTCAAGCGCGACGACATGATTGAGAAAAAGATTAAATGGCTCGGTAATCCGGTCTACATCGAGACTTTCAAACAGCATAATCAGTATATGTGGCTCCATAATGAACCCTACCTCTTCTACCCCGAAGGCGGGCGTTCTCGCAGCGGCAAAATCCTCAAACCCAAAGTCGGGATTATTAAAAATGTTTTTGAATTTGTCAAAAAAACCCGCCGCAGCGTTCATTTTGTCCCGCTTTCCCTTTCCTATGCTTGTGTTCCGGAAGATCTAGCCATTGAAGAGAGCCGTAAAGGTGTCAATATCAGCTATGGTGATCTCATCCAGCAGTTGGTCAAGCTCAATCGTGAATATGGTCGTTTTAAAGATACCTCAACCTACGTCAACGTTGGCCTCCCGGTAAAGGTTACAGCCGACAAACTGCCCGATCTCGAAGAGTTCAGTTGTGATCTTATGAGCCGGGTGCGTGACGGAATTCGGACAACTCCGACCTACGAAATTGCGCCGATGATTCTCAACCTGTGTGCAGCCGGAGAGCATAAAACCAGTTTCTCGATCGAAGAGCTCAAAAACGCCGGGCCCAATTTTGACTTAAAAAAAATGACAATTGGCCTTGACATATTTAGTGCTAAAAAATTTATTCAGCCGGGCTCCGAGCCGGGCTCTTACGAAATCATAAACCCGGACCTACTGAGACAGTATGCCAATCGCACCGAGTGTGAATTTTGATGGCGTCGTCGTAGTTTTTACTTAGCCATCCCATGACTTTTAAGAGTGTATCAGAAAAATAATGAAAAAAGATGAATTGCGGGTCTATGAATATCAGCTTGCTGAAGGCTGGTCGGTAATGGCCGGTCACAGTGACAGCGATAATGATAGATTGAGCCTGAAAATAGCGCGGCCGGAAGAGTGGTGGTTTCATGTCCGGGGTATGCCCGGCAGCCATGTAATTTTGCGCTGCCCGGAGAGCGGGCAAAAAGAACCTGATAAAGAGATGCTCAAACAGGCGGCGGCGGTTGCGGCATGGCACAGCAAAGCTCGATCCGGTGGCGTTGTGGCGGTCACCTGTGCAAAAGCAAAATTTGTCGGCAAGCCGCTTGGAGCCAAACCCGGTACCGTCAGCGTACGCAAAGAGACAGTGCTCAAAGTTCGCCCAAAACTACCGCCCGGCGAAATGAAATAAGAGAACTTGAAAAAAACCGATCAGAGCCCCGACCAGAGCGCCGAAGATGTTAATATAGGTAAAATGTTCTCGCATAACCCCCAAAAGAAGTTCTTCGACCTTAATAACCGGAAGCTGGTTAATCCGCTCTTCGACAATATTTTTAACCTCGAAACGTTCACTCAAGCGGGGCAACTCTTTGGCTAAATGCCGCTGGGCCTGCTGGTAGAAAAAATCGATCAGGGGCTCATTGATTGTACCGGGCAGATAGTGCGACAAACGTCCCACCGACCAACTATGAAACCATTGATCAAAGCGCAAAGCCAGAACCACCGCCAGGCGGCGCTTAACTTGTCGTGAACGCAAAATCCGGCAGATATGGCCGCTAAGTTGTCCGGCAACCCTCTCCTCCACCGCCTCCACTCCCCAGCTTTCAAGGATCTCACCCAGTGGCTTACGGCCTAGAGGCCCCATAAATTCTTGAATAATCTGCGAAAGTCGCTCGCTCCATGACCCCGTGGTCAGATGGCCGAGCAGTTTCTTTTTAATAAAACCCCAGCCCCGGCTGACCCGGGTAAAAGAGAGGCGTCCGGAGAGTTGAGCCGGTGACATAGCCAGCAGGGCGGCCAGACGTTCAGCCAACAAATTAAAAACCTTCTCCTGCCACTCCGACTGTTGCATAGAGGTTGCCAGATCTTTAGCAACATCATCAACCAAGTGGTCGATTTTACCTTTGATCTCTTCGTCCGACAAGGCCAAGCTCGTAACCAGGCGGCGCCAGAATCCCATATTATCTATATAAACATTGATTCCCTGATGAATTTTTCTCTTCAAACGCAACCTGATATCCGGATCATAAAGCAGACGGCTGAAATGAACCATCAGATTGGGTAATTCCCGGTGCAACTCAGTCAACAAGGCGGTCTGCAGGTCGGCGGGCAAAATTTCACCCAAAGGCTTTTCAGAAGCGAGCAGTAACTCTCCTAAACGGTCTATTTCGGTCTCAAGCCAGTCTCGCAACGGTTGTGATTGTAAACCTTCATGGATCATAAGCGGCAACTTTTTAAGTAGCTGTTGCCGCATTGGATCCGAAATCAGATGGTCAAGATCGGCAGCCAACAGATGACGGATCAGCTCGGTAACCGGGGCATGTAAAAGCCGGCGCAAATCAGGATGCGTGACCGCCCAGTCAACAACCTGGTAAGCCGGGCGCCGGCCGCGCCCCCACCAAGCCCGCCAGGTCGGTTGTAAAATTTCAGGAATTAACGTTGCCGGAGTCCCGAAATCGGTTTCAATAAATTTGTTAAAGCGTTCCGCCACCCAGCGATAAAGAGCGTCATCAACCGCCGTGCTTTGCAAGCGCCCGAGAATAACTTCACGGGTCAAAAGATGATCACCAACCATATCAGCAATACGAAGTGCCAGTTCCCGGCGCCGGGCCGGAATAATTCCCGGCGTCAGGGGAATAGGCAAACCCAAAAGATATTTTTTCGTCAAAGGGCGAAAAAGCATACGAATGGCAAGATAGTTGGTAAAATAACCGATTATAGCCCCGGCAATCGGGGGCACTACATAGGGCCACCAGGTAAAATCTTGCAGAGAGAGTAACAATTAATAAATCTCCTTGTCATAGAGATAAAATTGCGTTACAACTTTGATGGCGTCGTAAAAAGTTCCGATATCCTGCGATGATGTGGTTTCCCAGACACTCGACATACTACTTGTATAGTCTCGCGCCTGGGAAACCACATCATCTTGCACCCCAAGGGCACTTCCTGCGGGGCGTCTATCGAAATTTTTACTTAGCCATCCCGAAACTCTTTACGAATCCATTTTATCTTAAACCTAATCCAATTATTGTTCATCGTCAACAACCATAACCTCTTAATCGGAGATTATAGAAATCATGCTGCACGGAAAAGAGATCCTGCTTGGGGTCACCGGCGGAATCGCCGCCTATAAATCGGTATTGCTTTTAAGAGAACTTACTAAAGA
>JAYEGS010000040.1:0-5645 GCA_034659215.1 Pseudomonadota bacterium
GACCGTGGCGCAGATATCCCAGGGCAACACCCGGATCAATGACAATCCGCTGTTCTCCGGCCTGCACCAGGCAGCACATGCCGCGCACTCCCAGCGATTCTGTTCCTATTATTTTCAGGATCACCGTGTTATTTTTCCGGCAGCATTAGTTTTTTCTTTTTCCAGGATCATCACCTTCACGTTCCCACCAGGGCTTAATATCGAGAACCGGCGTGCCGTCCAGCATGTCCAGCCCTCGAACCTGAAGGACATTGCCTTGAACGGCAACGACCTGCAGGATTGACATGCCGATGGGGTTGGGCCGTACCGGAGAACAGATACTAAACACCCCTTTCGCCTTCTGCTCGTGTGGAGGTGTCTGGCAAAGATGGTTCGATGTAAAGTCCGGGCTTTTATGAAAGTAAAAGAGGACAACGATGCGCTCATCGGCGTGGATATCTCTGAGGCCGGCCAGGTAGTTTTCATCGATGACCAATGTTCCCTCCACATCCGACATTGTCCAGTGCCGGGGAATATTTTTTTCTCTGGTGTGAACGGTTCCTATGGATTTTATTTCGATTTTCACCTCTCCTTTTGTCTCGGGTCGGCCGGAAACAGCTCTTTTTTTTCTGTATAACTTTGTGCAAGATCGATATAGCGGCTTACTTCATTCAACACTGTTTTGCGCTCATCAGGCTCGCTCGCCAATCTCAGTGCGGCTACTTTGGCTCGGACCAATGCACGGTATGTTTTGTAAAATTCCAGAAGCGCCACTGCCTCATAGTCGCCGGTTAACTCCAGATAATGGTTTAAAAGCTTACGACTGTGGCGGGTCAGGCCGCGATATTCCAGATCCATCAGCAAAAAAGAGAGGTCGCTGATGACATCGATGTGGTTAAGATAAGGGTTGAACTCTATGGCATCAAACAAGATCATCTCGCCCTCATGCAGCGCCATATTGTGCAGGTGCATATCTCCGTGACACTCGCGGACAAATCCTTTTTCTTTACGCTGCTGTAACAGTGGTTTCAGTCTCTCAAACTGTTCGTGAGTCCAAGCTGTGAAAGAAGCCGGCTCTAATTCAAGGCCATGTTCGTCTGCAATGGATTGAAGCAGATCAAGATTCTCCATCATCGGCGCGAGTACCCGCTGCGGCTCTCCGTAATCGCTTGCCGCATCAACCGGGGCTGATCCTTCATGCGAACGGGCAACAAGCGCTGCGATCTTATCCATTATGTCGATATCAAGCCCCTCTTGTTCGACGATGTTGTCAAGCTGGTCACGCTGCTCAAATCGATGCATTTTGACAGCATAATCCAACACCTGGCCATTGCCATCAATACAGGGATCTTCAATAGTACCGGTTATCGGTACAACACCCAGATAGAGTTTTGGTGCATAACCTTTGTTGATACGCACCTCTTCAAGACAGTATTTATGCCGTTTGTCCAGTGTCGAGTAGTCCAGGAATCCAAAATCAACCGGTTTTTTCAGCTTGTATACCAGCTCACCGCTCAAAATGATCGTAGAGATATGGGTCTGGATAAGCTCTGTATTCCCATCCGTTCCCAAAGCTTTTAGAAGATTTTCGGTAAGAACGCCATGCTCCTTCAGATCCATTTCGTAAACCTTTATGTTCCGACAATAATGGTACTGTCAAGTGTATTGATCATCGTTACAACCGAGAGAGCGGCCAGATAACTGGTCGAGGGATTATGCGGGCTGGGCTTGTTATCGATCTTTAAAACCGCCTCCCCAAATGATCCGCAGATGTGCACCTCATGCGTATTCGTCACAACTGAAGGGTCTGCCCATAATTCGATCTGCACCTCTTTTTGTGCCGCCATTCCCAGTGCCACAGCCGCATTGACATTGCGGGGATAGTGTTTGATGCACTCGTTGGCGCTACCCCGAAAGAGGCGCCGGCGTTTATCTGTTTGTATACCAAAAGATTTCGGAGGCTTGGTGCTTCGCATCGTAAGTCTATCCACTTCGCCATATCTGGCGATCTTTGCATTGTCCAACCCGAAAAGTGCCCCGCTGGGTATCAGTATGCGCCTGCTTCTCTCCTTCGCTATTCTAAGCAACCGCTGCTCCAGCTCCTCGTCGGCCAAAGCGCCACTACTCAAGATCAGTAGATCGGACTGCTTCTGCAATACCGCTTCCGCATACGCCCTGACCGCCCCGATCGAAGCGATCTCGACGACCAGATCAAAGGGTTCGTTGATAAATCGGTCAAACTCGGTGAATGCTTTGGCTGAACATTTTTCTGCTATCCGATCAGAGCGATCGCTATGGCGGTCAAATACCGCTGTAACATCATTTCCAAGCGAAAACTCGGTGATCAGTTCCGCAATGTTGCCACAGCCTATCACTCCAATGCGCTTCATTTATCTTCCTGCCGGCTGATTTAATTATTATTGTGTATTTCATGATATCCGGTAGCTCAGCCCCACCCCCTTTCCCCTCTGCTCATAGCCGTCAAGCCAAAACGATCTGAGTTGATTTGCATCAATGCAGGTCGCACTTTAGCCCGAAAAAGGTCCATTGTGGTTATGCCATCGGGCTAAAGCCCGACCGGTCTTTTCTTCTCAGACCTGCTGAGCCTCGCCGGTAAGCGGTACAAAGGCAACCGGCAGGACATTACGGGTTCTAAACTCACCGGTCTCGTCCTTTTCCAGCAGTAAAAGTTGCTGTGACATATACGAAGAACCAACAGGGATAATCAATCTGCCTCCCGGCTTGAGTTGCTCCTTCAGGGGCGGCGGCACATGATCGGCCGTGGCCGTGACAATAATGCCGTCAAAGGGGGCATGTTCAGGCCAGCCCTGGTAACCGTCACCGTGGCGCCCCTCGACATTTTCGTAGCCCAGTATAGCAAGACGTCTGGCCGCCTGTTCAGCGAGAGTCGCTATGATCTCAATGGTATAGAGTTTATTGACCAGCAGAGAGAGTATTGCAGCCTGGTATCCCGACCCGGTGCCTATCTCCAGGATTATATCGTCCTTGCCGGGGTTGAGCAGATCAGTCATAAGAGCGACGATGAAGGGCTGGGAGATGGTCTGTTCGTTGCCGATGGGAAGGGGGGTGTTGTCATAGGCGACTGATTTCAGGGCGCCGGGCACAAAGGCATCCCGCTCCACTCGGCCCATGGCCTCCATAACCTCCTGCTGCAATGCCGACCTCCCGGTAAACCCTTTGGTGAAAAAGCATTCAGACTCAATGGTTCGCAGCATTTTGTTGATAGGGGATCCGGCCATTATCTTAAAAACCTCATTTTTTCTTTTATTTTAGCGCAAATCATAATCTATAGGCAAATGTTTTTTAAAATATCGATTTTGTACAGACATCGTAAACGACTCTTAAAATGGGGCATTTTTTTGGACACTTTAACTCGACAAGGGACTGTCCCCAACCTCAAGAACCATAACTTTGCCATTAGGTAATCTGGCTGCAAGATAAGATAACTTCCGGCATAATTGCTCTTGGGCAAACCGTCGACTACGCTGCTCAAGCGGTTCCAGTCGAACTCGTACTTCATCCTTGCTGCTATGTATCCAACCATGGCATTTCGTGATGGCATAAAACAAATCGACGATCTCATTGTCGTTTTTCCAGTGGGGTCGAAGCCAATCCACCATTTCTTTTCGAGCATTCCAAACGCACGATGTTACAAGGTCAAACAGTTTCTTCCCCTCGTTGTCAATTCGTTTAAATTGTTTATAATCTTCAATGCTTGAAGTTTTGACTCGCTCAGGTTCTTTTTTTACGTCCTCTCGGGCTTGATCCAAAATCAACTTCTTGTTGGCTATTATTTTTTTAAGATTAGCATAAGCGCTGTTCTTACGAGTAGAACCATCTTTGTTCGTAATTGGTGTCTTGTCAGCAAGAGCCACCTTTAACGATTTGATTTTAGTTGTTAATTTTTTAACACCAGCCTTCAGTTCTTTTAAGATAGGATTAGCGATTTCCTGGTTATCACTTTTGACACATTTAAAACCCGGATGGTAATGGTATGGATGTCTGTCTTTTACGTGCTTAAATGTATTTTCTGATGCACCCCAACGATTTAAAATGCCAACGATACAATCTTCAGCAGATATTTTCTTCTCGCCTGTATCTGACAGTATGGCTGTCCTGCGATCAGCGCTCATGTTCCAGATTATGAATTGTCGCAATGAAATTGTTTTATCTTTGCCTTTATCCAGTGTTATTTTGAACTTCTTGCTTTGTTCGAAATAGCGGTATTGTTTACCATTAAATTCAAGTTTTTCTGTAAAATCATCCTCTGGAATCTTCGATAGTTTCTCAGTGTTTACATATTTGTCCCATGTTGAAAAATATATACCGTTTTTTTGTAGACCATAAAAGAAATCTCCACCATATCCCTCGCGATCAAAAACATAAATGGTTGACTCCGGCATTTCATTAGACCACTTCGCAGCAAGCACGGAAATATAGTCACGTAAGTCCCCAGTGCCTTCCTGAATATCAAAATCAACAACACGGCCTGTAGCATCACAGGTTACCATGTTTGTTTGACCCGGCAAGGGGATACCTCGTTGTGTACTAAAACCACAATGTACTTTTTCCTTGCCGGTATATGGGAGTAAGTGACCGTCTATAAACAAATAATTACAATTTACTTGACCAGAACGCACTTGATGCAGGAAATAATCATCCAACACTTCCTGCCCAACATCTAAGTGTGCGGCACGATAAAACCATTCCCACACCTTTGGCTTGGAAGGAATGCGTCCCAAGCCAATAATAACACCGGCTTCCCGTTTGCGTACATTTTTTAATTGCTCAAGAGATCGGATATTTACAGTTATCATCAAGATGAAAACCATGAATATTTTGTAACGATTACCAAAATACCCGCCTATTAGAGTAAGCAATCTTGATGTAGACAACAAGTGTATTAAATACAGAAATACACCGGCATAACGCGTTTTCTGCCATTTGTGATTCTCTGTAAAAGGCTGCTCTTCTGCAGAAATTATCTTTTCTTTTTCATCATTTTCTATGTTGAATGGCAGAGTCGCCTGAACAGGTTTGTTTTTTTCTTTTTCAGCTTTCTCTTTCTTTCGTAATTCACTGATTTTTTTGCTTATATTTCCTTTTGGCAAGTTCTGTTGATGTTCTTTTCTTTGTTCTGGTAAACTCGTACTTTGACTAGCTCGGAAGCTGTTAACTAACCCTTGCGTGCCAAACAGATCTTTTCTATCTATGTAATTATCAATAGTTTGCCTGCTGATAGATAATACTTTTGCTAATTTTGATTTAGCTGCTCCACGTTCTACAAGTTCTATAATGAAAATCCTTTTTGCGAGTGTATCGGAAAGATCAACTCGTTTAACCTCTTCACGATTATTATATTGTATAGCTAATCCTTTTTTGCCACCTCGAACTTCAAGGCCAAGTGCACACCTACGTCCAATATTTTTTATTGGATCCTCGTCTGTATTTTCAAAAAGCTGTTTTTGTTTCATGGTATCCTCTGGTAATAAATTTTACTTAGGATACCATAAAATTGATAAAAAGTAAGATAATTTTACATTTTTTATAAAAATATTCTTTAAAACAAGTGACAAGGATATCAAATGTCCATTTCAAAAAGAGCTGCCTGGAGGTTGAATTGTCCAATTTTTCTCTATGTGATT
>JAYEGS010000041.1:0-1660 GCA_034659215.1 Pseudomonadota bacterium
TCACTAACGGCACCCTCTTTAACGACCCCGAAGTCCGCCGTGAAGCGGCTCTGGTTGATGTAATTCTGCCGTCACTTGATGTTATCTCCAAAGATCTCTTTGTCAGGTTGAATCGACCGGCTCCCGGGCTTGATGTTAAAGAGATAATTGCCGGATTAATCAAGTTACGTCGCGAATTCCAAGGTGAAATCTGGCTTGAAATTCTTTTCTGCCGGGGACTCAATGACAGCCCTCAAGAGATTAATCGACTGGTCGAAGCGGTGGCCGCCATAAATCCGGACAAGATTCAGCTTAACACCGTCGTCCGACCTGGGGTTTTAGCCGAAGCGGTGGCGGTCGAACAAGCTTTCCTGAAAAAGATTTTACCCCAATTTGGAGATCGGGCGGAAATTATTGCTCCTTTTGCCCGAGATTCCGACTACGGCAGCACAATCGACAAAACCGAAGAGACCATTCTGGCCACTCTGAAACGACGCCCCTGCACTAAAAGTGATCTCGAACAGGCTCTTGGCCTGAAAGCAGTTGAGGTTATAAAAATCCTTGACCTGATGCTCGAAAAGGGTAAAATTAAAGTGCTTGAACATAGCGGAGAACGCTATTTTCAGACTATTGGCTGACGACAGGACAACCTCCTAGGAGATCCCAACCATTGAATGAACAAGTAAAAGAGTATTTCAAAAATCCCCGCAACCTCGAGATCATGACTGATGCCACGGTTATGGGGCAGGGCGGCGATCCCGGCTGCGGCGACTATATTGAACTCTATCTCAAAATTGAAAACGATATTATTATTAAAGCCTCGGCCATGGTTGCCGGCTGCCCCTATGCGATTGCCACCACGAGCATCTTTACCGAGATGATTACCAATAAATCTTTGGATGATGCGATGATGATCTCCGGCGATCAGGTTGCCTCCCTCCTGGGTGGCCTCCCGGAAGAAAAAATTCACTGCTCTTTGATGGGGCCGGAAGCCTTACGCAACGCCGCCCATAATTATATCATGGCCCGCATCTGCACCCCGATGGCGTCGTAAAAAGTTCCGATATCCTGCGTCGTAGTAGTTTTTCAGACACTCGACATACTACTTGTATAGTCTCGCGCCTGAAAAACTACTCCTCCTTGTCTATCGAAATTTTTACTTAGCCATCCAGTGTCTTTTTCCAAACTGTCTCGGTGCGGGGACAGCCTTGCTTTAAGAAAAAACTGCCCATTTAAACCGGATAGTTTCTTCTTAAAGAAAGTCTGTCCCCTTCGAAGTGGGCGAAGCAAAGTTCGCCGCTATTTGTTGTAACTTGATGATGGGTGGCCAAATAGTTACCCAAATTTTTACTTTCGAGAAGATTATGAGCCTTATTCTTGACATTCCCGGAAGAGAATCCCTTGAGTTACAAGGCGTTCTTTGCGATATGAACGGTACATTGACGCTTGACGGTCAATTGAACCAAAAGGTTGCCGAAAGTCTGCAAAAAGTTGCCGCCATCATGAAGGTTTATGTTATGACGGCAGATACATTTGGCACGGCCCGCAAGATGTTTGCCTCTCTCCCAGTTGAACTCGTAAGCATGCCGGCCGCCACCCCCGGAACAATTACCAAGCGAGATTTCCTCAAAAAACTGGGATCCCAACCCCATGCCGCAATTGGTAACGGTTACAATGACCA
>JAYEGS010000041.1:1670-5550 GCA_034659215.1 Pseudomonadota bacterium
GGCATCTGTGTCTTAGGTGCCGAAGGAGCACACGCTCACTCCGTAGCTGCCTCAGACCTTATAGTTACCAACCCGATTGACGCTTTAAATCTCTTCTTAAAATCTCAACGCCTGATTGCCGGTCTCCGAAACTAGATTGTAATTACCCTTGCAATTTCGTTTCCGCTTTGCTACTAATTTCCTGACGCAGCAAATTTGAAATAAAATAGCGGTCAGTTGGCAGGATTTTACTGACCACTGATATAAAGGAGGCAGGCTATGTTGAATGATCTTCTTGCAGTTGTTCTGGCCGGAGGCGAGGGTAAACGTTTGAGCCCCCTGACCAAAGATCGGGCTAAGCCGGCTGTCCCTTTTGCCGGTCAATATCGGATCATCGATTTTACTTTAAGTAACTGCCTCAACTCCCATATCCGCAAAATTATTGTCCTGACCCAATATAAATCGGGCTCCGCCTCTCGCCACCTGGCGGCGGGCTGGAGTATTTTTAACCCGGAACTAGGTGAGTTCATCTACGAGATCCCGCCCCAGATGAGGGTTGGTGAAAGATGGTATGAAGGCACGGCTGACGCCATTTATCAAAACCTCTACTCACTTGAAGTTATTCGACCCAAATATATTCTGGTTCTGGCCGGTGATCACATCTACAAGATGGATTACGGCAAAATGCTGGCTTTCCACCAAGCCAACGATGCCGCGCTGACAATTTCGGCAATCACGGTCGACCGCCGGGAAGCCACCGGTCTCGGCATCCTTGAAGTTGACGAAAAACAGCAGGTCATCGGTTTTCAAGAGAAACCAAAAGCACCAAAGGGCATCCCCGGACAACCGGAAAAGGCTTACGCCTCAATGGGGATCTATATTTTTGAGTTTGAAAAATTGAAAGAGCTCCTTGAGGCCGATGCCGCCGATCCTGACAGCCGCCATGACTTCGGCAATGACATTATCCCCGCCCTCTATCCCAAAGAACGGGTTTTTGCCTACCCCTTTGGTTCGGAAGAGAAAAGAAAAGACGCCTCCTACTGGCGCGATGTCGGTACCATTGACGCCTACTGGGAGGCCAATATCAGCCTCTCCGGGGTTGACCCCGATTTTAACCTCTATGACAGCCAATGGCCACTGCGTACATACCAATCACAGATGCCGCCGGCTAAATTTGTTTTTGCCAATGTCCGGGAACAACGCGTCGGCCGCGCCCTTGATTCGCTCGTTTGTAATGGCGTCATCATCAGCGGCGGCCTGGTTGAACGCTCGGTTCTCTCACCCGGGGTTCGCATCAACAGCTTTGCTCAAGTTCATGAATCAATTCTTATGCATCAGGTTGAAATTGGTCGTAAATCAAGAATTCGCAAAACTATTATAGACAAAGGGGTGAGTATTCCACCAAACACCGAAATCGGCTATGACCCTGAAAAAGATCGCATGAGATTTCCGGTTTCACCCGGAGGTGTAGTCGTGGTTCCCAAAGGTACTGTTTTTTAACTATTTTTAGTAAGTTTTATTACACTCATAAGCAAAGGAGAAGAAAATGCCGTTTATTGTTGATGTTGAAGCTTTGGAGATTCTTGATTCACGCGGTAATCCGACTGTAGAGGTCGAAGTAACTCTAGAAAGTGGTGTCGTCGGGCGGGCTGCAATTCCCTCTGGCGCCTCCACCGGTATTCATGAAGCGGTTGAACTGAGAGATGGTGATCAGGAACGCTATCTCGGCAAAGGGGTAAGTCAGGCGGTTGGCAATGTCAATGGTGAGATCGCTGATCGAATTATCGGTTTTGACGCCACTCGGCAACGCGAACTGGATCAGGCTCTGATTGATATGGATGGTACTGAAAACAAGGGTCGACTAGGAGCCAACGCCATGCTCGGAGTCTCTTTAGCCACCGCCAGAGCGGCGGCCGAGGTTGTCGGTTTGCCTCTCTACCAATATATCGGCGGCATCAATGCCCATCTTCTGCCGGTGCCGATGATGAATATCCTCAATGGCGGCCAGCATGCCGATAATAACGTCGATATCCAGGAATTCATGGTCATGCCGGTCGGAGCTGAAAATTTTGCCGAAGCTCTGCGGATGGGCACCGAAACCTTTCACGCTTTAAAAAAGGTTCTCAAAGGAAAAGGTTATAATACATCAGTCGGAGATGAGGGAGGATTCGCACCCAATCTGAAATCCAACGAAGAACCTTTCCAATTGATTGTTGAAGCGATTAGCGCTGCCGGCTATAAAGCCGGTGAGGAGATATTAATCGCTATCGATGCCGCCGCCAGCTCATTTTACAAAGACGGTAAATACCACCTTGAGGCTGAAGGAAAATCTCTTGATGCCGCAGGCTTGGTCGATTTCTATGCCGAAATGGTCGACAAATATCCGATTATCTCGATCGAAGATGGTCATGATGAGGATGACTGGGAAGGCTGGAAATTAATGATGGACAAACTTGGTAAAAAAATTCAGATTGTCGGCGACGACCTCTTTGTCACCAACCCCAAACGCCTGGTTCGCGGTATTGAGGAGGGGTCGGCCAACTCAATCCTGATCAAACTTAACCAGATCGGCACCCTGACTGAAACCCTGGAGACCGTCGCCATGGCCAAAAAGGCGGGTTACACCGCCGTCGTTTCACACCGCTCCGGTGAAACCGAGGATTCAACCATTGCCGATCTCGTCGTCGCCTTAAACACCGGCCAGATCAAAACCGGCTCCGCCAGCCGCACCGACCGCATCTGCAAATATAATCAGCTTTTGCGCATCGAAAGAGAACTCTATGGTCAAAGCGATTACCTGGGCCGTGAGGTTTTCTATAATCTGAAATAAAATACCGGAAAAACTTCACCCACAACATCCAAGAGGGAACGTTGCCTTAAACAGCGTTCCCTCTTTATTTTTTAAGATAACTGAAATATTTATATCTCAGAATGATCCATACATAAATCATATGACGGCTTAACGATCTACATATGGATCATTGAGCGAAAAAGTGGCACCCCGCCGATAATGAAGCCTTACAAGCCATGCTGATTTCAGGCAGCAACAATCAAAGCCAGCTCAAAATTTGTCTCGAAACAGCGCATAACTTTCTACTTTCAAAAGATGATGCGCGCATCATTTTCACAAAACAAAAAAAGATTATAGAGAAGAATTGGAATACCGTTTGCGATGAAGCCTAACTCAGCGAAATCGACAGAACATCATTCTGGAAACGGCAGTTTTTGAAGATTTTTACGGTCGAATGACTGACCGTAAAACAGATACCCTCATCTACGTCCCCATTTTTTTTAGCGTTTCAGATCAGAATGAGTGTGTAATTTTTCTGAATTGTGCGCTCTAAGAGGATGTTACGGCACGTCAAAAAATTTGCAGATTGACAGTCATGTTTAAATTGACAATGGATGCCACGCTTATTTAATAGATTATTTTTTAGGCTTAAACCTCAAAATAGGTATTGCACCAAATTGCGATTTATGATTAAGAGGATGTTACGCGTATTACGATCAATCTTAACTTTTTGGATTTGTGAGGAGGTTAAGGTTGGCAGTGTAAATGTTTATTGAACTTAAGGAGTTCTTGATGAAAAACCTGACAACTTGTATTGCAATCATATCAGGTGTCTGGTAAATAGGAATTTAACGTAAACAACAGGTACTACAATTTATATAAGGGCCAGAATTTGAGTGTACTTTTGTTAGCGTACTCTCTTTTACTGTACATATAATAAAATTCGATTTTTCATACATATTCAGCTTCCTGCTGGATACCCAATTTAATATATGTCTGTACCGATAATAGACCTTTTTGCCGGTCCCGGTGGACTTGGTGAAGGCTTCAGCCAAGTGGGATGGCAAGAAGGTACCCCTTTTTTTCGCGTTGGTCTTTCAGTCGAAAAAG
>JAYEGS010000042.1:0-5536 GCA_034659215.1 Pseudomonadota bacterium
GCGAAACTGTAGTTTTACCGCTGGCGATGCCACCGGTAACCCCCAGCAAAAAGCGTTGACCATCGCCTCTGACTTTTTTCATCATCTCATCGAGCCCGAGATAGGTCGGCGGGGAAGCCGGAGCCAGGTTAGCCTCAGCCCCGGCGAAACTGATCGGATAACGAACCCCACGACGATAAAGGGCTTCTAATCCAGACAGAGTTTTTTCCATCAAGCCTGCTGGAATAGCCATTACCAACTCATCATCCTGGGCATGACCATAACGACGTTCACCATAGCATGGAATTCCCACTGAAGCCTTGTCATTCTGATAACAACGGACAATAGCATCAGCACAAGAGGATTCCCCGACACAGCCAAACTGCATCACCTCATAGTCACAAAACTGGATTGCGTTAATCAACATCATTATCTGAGCCGGATTGGCATAAATAAGTACAATATCGGGTTCAAATGGGTTGTATACCAGGGGCGCCATGGCCAAAGCTTCATAACATCCTACCGGTAGACGCGGAATAGCCTTTTCGAATTTACGACCATCTTCTTTAGTTGCGACCCAGACAATATTACGGAAAGTTCCATCTTTGTGGGTTTCAGGCAGTTCTTGAAGACCAAGGATCGAGGAACAGGAAGGAAAAAGAAAATCATCCAGATCAGCTCCTACACTCCAGTCAAAGTTACGTACCAGGTTGATCATCTGACACATTGTCATTTTATTTTGCGGGCGCCGAATAAAGGGGATAGATTCGAGCTCCGCTTTCTTCCCGAGCATTTTAAAGGCCACCGGAAATGATTTCAAACGTAAGAGAAGTTCAAAACGTCTGATTGTTTTTGCCCAATCTTGTTTCTTTTCCATAGGGTCCCTCTCCTGTAAATGGACATATTATTTTGCCCCCATCTCACCACAAATAAGCGAAGATGGAATCAACTCCAGCTAAGCAGAAAAGAAGGGGAATTTGTGATATGAAGCGGCGGTTTCAAAGTTTGTAATAATAAAGACACATCGATAAAGCTGTATATTTAACGAAAAGTCACCGGCTGATATTGTCCTTTTTTTAGCGCGGAAAGTAATTCCTTTTCATTGTTGATCATTTGTTTAAAAGCGGTGGCATAAGTTCCTACAGTTGAAACATCATGAGCGTCACTACCCCCGGTTGCCGGCAAATCAAGCCTCTTGGCCACATTCTGGGCCAGACTGTTCTCGGTTGCGGTTACCTTGCCATTCAGGGTTTCCACACCATCGACCCATTTAAACATCTCTCGGGCCATAGCTTTTTCCGTCGTCAACCCAACATCATCAGCTCCAAAGGTCAGAAATCCCCGAAAAGGGTGGGCTGCGACAATAAAACCACCAACCGCAGCAACCCGTTTTTTGAGATCCGCAAGTTTTATGATACCTTGAATATCTTCATGAAAACCAAAGACCAGCATATCTCCCTGCTCGGTTACAATTTCATTAACCCTTAAAACCAAAAAGTCATGTTTTTCCCGCAGAGCCTGCACCTCATCCGGTGACCATACGTAATTATGATCACTCAAGCAGATGCCATCCAGTCCGATGCGTTTTGCCTCTTCAATCATCTCGTCGACCGAAGATGAGGCGCAGGGAGAGGCTGGAGAGGTATGTAGATGAAGATCAATGATAAATCCAGCGGGGATATTTTTACCTTCCCCCTTAATCGAGCTTTTATCTGGTGCTGAGGAAGTGATGCCGGATAATTTTTCCGTTGCTGTCTGAAGAGATACCTGTTCCGGTTTTTTCAGCGGCTCAACCGTCGCCGTGATATCGGCTGCCGGCTTCTTTTTCACCGATCCTCTCTTTAAAAAGTCTTTGAAAGAGAGGCCAGGTTCGTTTTCTACGGCTTCCTGCCAGTGTAACAATTTTACCGCTTCGCGTACCGCATAGGCACATTCGATAAAGAGGTTGGCGAAATGCCGACAAGCCCGCCGGCCAATAGCTTTATGGATTTTATCGTCAATTCCCGGCGCTAGGCAAAAACCTTCGGCTTCTTCCAGAAAAGTCAAGGCCTGAGGGCATTGCGGGGTTGTCCAGCGCAGCCAGCGCCCTTTAATCGCAGAACAAACCAGATCACTGATATTGACTTTGAAGTCGAGTTCCAGGCTGTAGATGGAGTCGTCCAAAACCCCATGTACACTCATAGTCTTTTCATCGAGACGGGACACACTGACCACTTTATTGCGCATGAATTCCAACATCACGCCTCTCCTCCGCCATTTTCCGCTTCAAGTTCTGCAACCAACGGCGTGCCTTTGGCAAAACCCGCACAACGATCATAAAGACGGATACTCTTTTTAACCATCTTGGAGTAGAATGCAAACTTGCCGGCTTCATCATCAGGGGCCTTCAATAAAACTTTTCTCGTCAAACTTAGGATTACCCCGTGACAACATTCTTCAACCATATAAACCAGTTGTTCGAGGTTTTCATCCTCACCCAGCAATCCTTTAATGATCTTTAACATGCCGGAACCAACCCGAACACCAATCACCTTTTGCAAGCGTTCATTAAGATTTTTTATTTCATCGAGATAATCGTGGTGAAAATGGCCCGATATCGAAATGATTTCCAGATCCGGCATTTTTACCTCAATGGCAATCTCGGCATCCGTAAGACTGTCAAACAAACGGCAAACTGAACGCAAACGGTCGGCGTCAATTTTTTCCACGCTGGTGCTTCGATTCATGGAAAAGTTCAAAATATTATTTGACATAACAGCCTTTCTTATTCGACAATGGTAAATTTCCAGGCACAAAACCAATCTTCCGGATGTTTGTCCGGCGGACAACCAATACATTCGGTCTCAATCCTGGAATCAATAGTCCGGGCAAAGTAGGGGTATTCTACCAATCCTACAGATTTACAAGGATAATCCTCCATCCCTTTACGTTTCCTTGCCAATTGTACCCGACACTCATTCATGCGGAAGATAATACAATTTTCGTTCACATCTTCGATTGACTGTTTATTGATCAGGGAATACATTCTGAAGGCCAGAGCTTTTTTCAAAGCCGGGATGCCACCATTTTCCGGCAATTCAAGCAACTCTTTAATCCGCTCCGCTTCGAATGGGGAATATCTGGTCCAGCATGAGTCATTGCAGCGTTTGGCATCGTTCATACCATATTTTTTCTCGACCGCCTGAAACCAGATGCCATCATTGGCCAGCCAGTTGACACCAAGGTTCTTAAGCAGATCAACTTTCTCTTCCCGGGACAGAGAGTGCAGATGTGCGGGTAAGCCCTCTTTGACCTCAAAACCGAAAATTTTGGCGAGACGGTTCAATTGGTTTCCAAAACTGGTACTCCAGACTTCAGCTTCAACCGCCATCGCCCTTTCCATCCCCAATTGATGTTCTACCTGCGCAAACCACTGACCGTAGTGCACCATGGTTCTCCGGAATGAATCCACTACCATTTTCACCAACAAAGCATCATCCGCATCATTGATAATCTTGTTCATATCATTCATAGTTCCATTCTCCTGGTTAATAATTTTTTTCCAAAATGTACATCTTGCTTTCTATGACAAGAGAAAAACCGCCGGCGCTAACCTTTGTATACTGGATTCCACTCCTTAAGAGTGCCTTGGAAAGTTGCCTTTTTGCCCAATTGCTGCGTTAGACTCACATTATAACCCTCAAAATACTCAATCTATTCCTGCGGTTACAATCTTCTCCTGCCTTGTACTTGAACAAAAAGTATAAATTTTGAAGACCCCCATAATTATACATATTGGCGATAAAGTACAACACCAAATAAACACCAGCTTAGTACCAGTATAAAACTGGTATAAAAGCATGGCTAAAGAGAAGAGTAAAAAAGACTGTATCAAGTAAATTCACTAACTTATGGATTTGAGGTCAAGTCGGATATGACGGTTTTTGGATTTTCTACTCCACCCTCGACTGATTTTTAAAGCAGCTGCAGTTGTGACCTTAAGTTAACTTTTTTATTGACCAGCCCAATCTTTTTTCTGATATTTTCCCTATGGAACTCCACCGTCCGCAATGAGATATTAAAAAAGCCGGCAATCTCTTTATTGGAATGGCCATCCTTGATCTGATTGGCAACTTGAATCTCCCGCGGTGTCAGATTTATCAAAGGCGATGAAAGCCGTTGGGAAAACGGCGAGACCAGATCCTCCAGATTGGCCCGCAAATTCTCCAGACAGAACTGCTGTGAGCTCCCCAAGCTACTTTTTTCAAGTTTTTCCAGATAGGGTAAAACGAGATTTTTCATATTCGCCAGAATCTTGCTCTCAATTTCATCCTTATCTTCCTCCCTGGCTTTGAGGATAACCCTCAAAGCGATATTAGCCTCCTCAAGGGTTCGCGACTTCAGATCGAGTTCAGTGGTGCGCTTAAAGAGGCCGGCTTCAGCTCTTTTGCGCTCGACAATCTCACGCTGCAATCTCTTATTGAGTTCAGTCAATTCCCTCGTTCTTTCCATAACCCTGGTTTCAAGTTCGGATCGTGCTTCAACTACCGCATTTTCAGCCTTTTTCCGATCCGTAATATCTTTGGTCACATGAACCATGCCGATAATAACATCATGATCATCAAAAATCGGCGAGGCTGAAATTACAAAGGTTTTTCCAATCCGTCGATTTTCAACTTCTACTGTATGCGTATGACGATCCAGCAATACTTGTTCAACCGGGCATGATTGACAATCCTTCTCCAGGTGCCAAAAAGCTTTATAGCATTTACGGTTAACGATATTTCCCAACTCCACCTGCAAGTCTCTGAGTAGTGATTGATTTGCCGAAACCACACGTTTCTCGAGGTCGAGAATGGTAACATAATCATCAATTGCGTCAAAAGTTCTCTGCCACTGCTGCAACGCTACACCTGAATCCGGCTCGCCGCTATTTTTAAAATGAGTCTCGATTTCGTTCCCTCCCCTTATCAATATGAACCACATTCATAAACAACCATAACCTCTACACAGGGTATTTGACAATGTCAAGTCACTGGCAAGCAGTCAACCGGCTCATCCGTTGTAAAGTTGATGGCAGCCTAAAAAAGAGCCTCTGGAGAACTCCTTTTTTTGTCATTTTATTTTTTTAGCCACTCAACTATCTGAGCGAAAAATAGGCCAAAGGCAATTTTTAACGCTTCATTTGCCGGCAAAAACAACGCGATTTCGCGATGACGTGCCAAAATCCATTTCAGATCAGCAAACATCGATATGGTAAAAGGTTTCAGACGGCTGTTGAGCAAGCTGTTGGTGGTAAATAGTCGTTGACAAACAGCCGGCAAAAGTTTACTTTGCCAGTCTACTGGTAAACAACAATAAAAAATCATGTATAGTGCAGCTAAATCGCCAGGTTAGGTGATGGTGTGGAGAGTATGAATGGCAAAGGTCCAGATTGATCAGGAACGCTGTAAGGGTTGTGCCCTTTGTGTAATGGCCTGCCCGGAAGATGTTCTCAAAGTGGGAGAAAGTTTAAATTTAAGTGGATATTACTATGCTGTGGTGATCGATCCTGAGGCTTGCATCGGCTGTGCGCAAT
>JAYEGS010000043.1:0-5524 GCA_034659215.1 Pseudomonadota bacterium
GGAAATAATTTTTCCACGAGGAGAGGGGCCGGCACCATTTTGGGTTCATTGCCATGATCTCGCCTTCGCAGAGGCAGTAGCCGACCTGATCCAGATTTTTGCATACTTTTTCCCCAAGCGACAAGAAATAAGCTTCAGTCTCTTCCTTTTTATCTTCCTCAACGTCTTCATATATAATGGCATTGTCCTGGTCGGTTACCAGCGTCTGTTCTGAGCGACCTTCGCTGCCAAGGGCTAAAAATGAAAAATCAGTCGGGGGCGGACCGAGTTCTTCAATCGCAAAAGTGATGATTTTTTTATTTATCAGATCGGAAACTTTACTGATCAGTTTGGTGATATTTTCCGATTTCGCGCCACTGTCGATCAGGGTTTTGATCAGCCTGGGCAGCCGCTCATATGCCTCAGTAAGAGTCTCGACAGACTCAGCTTCATGGACTTCCCGAATAAGTAATGAAGATGAATATTGATGAAAGTGAAGCAGATCCCGATTATCAATGATGCCGTTGATTCGGCCATCCTCACCTTTGGTGAACAGATGCCGGATGAATTCCTCCTGGGTGATCAGGGCGGCTTCGAATACCAGGGCATTGTCCGGTACGGAAATAATCGGGGAGCTCATTATCTGGTAAACCGGAGTTTCCGGTGCCATCTTTTCCGCGACAAATCGATGGGAGATATCGTAATCGGTTACTATGCCAATATCATCTCCGGTCTCAGTTTGGATGAGAATTGCACTTTGTCGATGCTTTTTCATGATCCCGGCAGCTTTGTAGATAGAGTAATTCATCTTACAGGTCAGGGGAGGGGTCGTAAATTCTTTGATTGGTTGATTGATGAAGAGTAGTGACGTCTGGAGCTCGACGATGAGGCTCTCGCGCTCCTGTTCCTCCTTTACCCTTTCTGTTATATCTTCGATGATGCCTTCAAAATCTTCAATAACTCCCTCATCATTCAACGTTCCTCGCATTGAGATCGAGATAACCGTGTTGTTTCCATCATATCTTTTTAAGGGGAGAACACTTTTTTTCACAAAGCCTTTTTTCTTAAGTTGAGCCTTGAGGTTTTCCCAGTCATGCAGTTCCGTAAATAGTTGTGAAAAGGGGATATGAAAAAGTTGTTCTTGGTTGCTGAAACCTAAAATCTCGGTCGTTGCCGGGTTGGCGTTAATGAAATTTCCATTTTTAGAAGCATCTATGCGGAAAACTCCAATATGCAGGTTGTCGGCAAGAGAGTGATAGCGTTGTTGACTGAGCCCTAATTCTTCCTCTATTTTTTTGTTTTTACTGATGTCTTTGAGGGTCAGGATAATCCCTTCCTGGCTCTCAAGGGTTATGTTTGCCGCTGAAATTTGGATTTCCAGCAGGTTGCCGTGGGCAGGCAGTAATTTAGCTTCAAAATTGCGGCATGCATTGGGATTTATGAGGACATCCTTGAAATAGGGGTAGCTTTTGGGGTCTTTTCTGAAAATAGTATCCAAGTCAGTTTCGGTGAGCCCCTCGGTATGCTTGAGCATCTCCAGAACCGGCTTGTTGTAGTAAACCAGGTGCCCTTCAATGAACATCAAAACACCTTCGGTGGAAGCTTCAACCAAGGCCCGGTATTTTTTTTCGGACTCTTTAAGATCTTTTTCCACCTGTTCGCGTTTTTTCTCAATTTTCAAGCTTTCCAGGGTAATATAAAAGAGCATCAGCGCGATAAGGATCGTTATGAAGAAAGATATCTTAGTTATCATGCTGCTCATGGCACCTATCTCTTGTTCCACATCATCGAGATAGATTCCGGTGCCGATAATCCAGTTCCAGGGAGTAAAACACTTTACGTAGGAAACTTTGGGGACGATTTTTGTCTGATCATCTTTCCACTGCCAATGGTAGTTGACAAATCCTTCCCCATGTTTTTGGGCGGTTTCCACGATTTCGCGAAACATTTTTTTTTCATGTTTATCAGTGTACTCCAAGAGATTTATGCCGATCAAATCATCCCGATAGGGGTGCATGATCATTACTGCAGCTGTATCGGTTATCCAGAAATAATCCTTTCTTTCCTTTCCGTAACGCAAGCCCTGGATTGCCTGCATAGCCCTTTTTTGAGCCTCCGCTCTGGTCAATAAGCCCTTTTTCTCCAAAACATGCTGCTCTTCCAGAAGGCTCCAGGCGGAATCTGTTAGTTTGCTGATCATCTCCCTTTTGTCCTCCATTAATTCACCTTCCAATAAAGGAATGATAATGAGAAACATGGAGGTGACAAATAGAAGAATAGCAAGCAGCGTGGGAAATATTATCCTCAGGAAAAAACTTTTACCGGTACGATGTTTCATGTTTTAATTCCTGTTTTTCCTCTTACAAAGGGGTTATTTTACCCCTTTAGTTCCGCATTAAAAGAAGCCACGCAGAAATCGGAAAAATTGGCGGTTTACGGTCGCTTACTATATGGAAACTAACAAATTTTATCCTGATGTCAAGTTAACTACGCTTCCACGTTCTTCTTCT
Source organism: Pseudomonadota bacterium (assembly GCA_034659215.1). Lineage (GTDB taxonomy): Bacteria > Desulfobacterota > Anaeroferrophillalia > Anaeroferrophillales > Tharpellaceae > Tharpella. Next base: position 2,490 of record JAYEGS010000043.1, read on the forward strand.
ACTTCTTCTTCTACTTCTACGCAAAGCGGTTTTATGGGTTCTTTTGGTTTTCATCTCCATGCGAAATATGGTTGTTCAAAGTGGTCAACTCGTAGTGCATGACCTAAGATTGCTACCTCACGGAATTGGTAGAGGATAGCTGCTGTGGGGGCGGCAATCCAGCTGTAACCGACCGGCATGAGGATAACCGGATTTTCGCTTTCGGGGATGGTTTCGAGGATGGGTGCATCCTTACGCATGAATTCTCTGATCGGTACTTGGTGGATTGATGCGACTTCGTCCGGATTGGGAGTTAAGTTGATATCTGAGCCGCCCCAGATGAGAATCGGTGTGATTGTAAATCCTGATCTGGTGCTGTAGTCGTCAAGTTTTCCTAATATCTGGTTGGTGTCAACCGTTAAGCCGACTTCTTCTTGAAGTTCCCTTAGCGCTGCCTTTTCAGGATTTTCTCCCTCATCTATACGACCACCAGGCAGGGCCCACTGTCCAGCATGCTTGCTTAAACCGGTTGCTCTTTTTGTAATGATGATGGCGGCTTTCCCTGGTTCTGACTGTTGCAGACCATAGATATCCGGATTTTCTTTGCTTTCGACAATCGTGATTGCAACTGCCGCCTTTTTGGTCTTTGCTAAAGTCGGAGAACTTCGTTTGAATTTTTGTAAATTGTTACTGATATGCTGGCGTAGTTTTATGTCGTAGTGTAGATCCATAATATTATATCTTTTTCTATAGTTTTAAGGTTCAGAGCCCGGCCAGCCACAGACCGAAAAGCCGGATACGACCCCAAGCCAAAGCAACCCAACAAAAAAAGCTTTTAGGTTGTCTGCCCATGTTTTTGGGCAGGGTTCAGAAAGGGCGTAACTATGGCGCCTGAAGCGATGAATAAGCCAACCATGGAAATCCCGAAGTCGAAATGTCCGGTATCACCGCATAAGCCGATTGCATAAGGTACCACACCACCGCCGATTAGGAACGCCACCGAAATCGTCATGGCAACAGTAATATTACGGGAATCAGCCGGAGCTATTTTGGCTAGAATGGCAAAACCAGCCGGGAAAAAAGATACGGCCAGAGCCGGTTGAAGGAAAACCAAGGTTTTTACTAGAGTCAGAGATGTTCTTGGAACCATTCCCAGAGCCATTGTGATGGTTCCGGTAATGCCCAGAACGATAATCAGGGTACGGCCGGCGCCTATGCGATCCGTAGCCCAGCCTCCCAAAAAGACAGTGAACACGGTTAGTCCACGCGACAGACTTACCAGGGTGTTGGCCGAATCATGAGCCATACCAAAATGGCTGACCAGGTAGGCCGGTAGCATATTGAAAAGTCCCATGGTTGAGGCAATGCCTAGGGTAAAGAGAAAGACCGTGATCCAGAAGGCCCGCCTGATGACTAAGATTCGACAGTTTTCAAGCTTCGGTACCTGTCCGCGAAAGTAACCTCCGGAACCAAAAATGAGAAATAACAGCCCGAAAGCAATAGAGAAGATTCCCGGTGTCGCTAGAACTATGCGCCAGGAAAAATGGGGCAGCATAACCGCCGCTATCAAAGGGGCGAGTGTGAAAGCTAGATTGGGAGCCAGTTCGTGAATAGCCAAGGCTTTCCCCCAATGCTTCTCTTCAACCAGATCGGTTAATATAGCGATGGCGCTGGGCAGGTATAGACCACAGCTTAGGCCGATCATCAGGGCGATAAAGCGTAAGCTGCCAAGACCGTTGCTGGCTGTACCCAGCAACAAAACGATACCGGTGACTATTGCACTGCCGGCCAGAACCAGTCGGTGGGGTATTCGGGCAGAAAGAAAACTTGACCCCAGAAGGGCGACGAAATAGCCGCTGGAGAGGTACATAAATAAGGAACCAGCCGCTGCATGACCGACACTCAACTCTTTTTCGATAGCTGGTAGCAGCGGGGAAAACAGCACCCGGGCAAGGAAATTAATTAGGAAAAGTGAAGTCAGAAACAATATCCAGTGCAACTGACTGGTAAAAGATGAGGGAGTATGATTGGCCAAAGTTATTTCCGCCCTCTCCCGTTAAAGTTCAGTTCTCCCAGGCCAAGATGGGTGATCGGGAATGTCAACATGATCGCAATAGTGTACGTGATCACTGACATCAAAAAACGTTGTATGCGTAGCTGCTGCATATTCTGAACCGCATTGTTTTGCGGCGATGCAGTCGAAGCTTTTGTCGAGTCAAGGGTATTTTTCATGTCCTGTCTGGGCTCTGGTTTTGTATGGTTTGGAGTTGAAAAGAATTGCGGATTACCCTTTGCCTACAGCTCTCTTGGTTCTATGAGTAGGTGCACTCCTGATAATATTTCTTTTAATCTCTCACTACTTACCTTACCTATTTTTTCAAAAAGATCACTTTTGTCTACGGTATAAATTTGAGTGATATTTATGACGCTTCTCTTTGTGAGATTTGCTTCTCCTTTTTTTAGCACTACATTGCCGGGAGAAAGACCCCTTTTTAGGTTCGATGTGAGTGCGCACATTACAACCGTATTAATATTGCTGGAGTTGAATAGATTGTTTTGGATAACAATATGGGGATGTCTGTATCCTGGTGCTGAGCCACTGGGTTCCCCAAGGTTGACCCAGTATATTTCTCCTTGTTCGATTACCATGATTCTTTCTCGAGTTTTCGGGCCTGCTTTTTACGCATTTTACTTTGGATTTTAATTTCTTCAGAATCTGGATGGTCATTGAATGCATTGTTGATTTGAGAAAGAAGGTCGTGGCTCTTCTTTTTTTCAATAAAATCTTGAACAGCCATAACAAATAACCTGCTTCTAGAAACATGCAGCTCACTGGCTAACTTGTTTACTTCTTTGAATAATTCTTCCTGCATTGATATGGCTGTTTTTATGCTAGTTGCCATGATGATGCCTCTTTATGAATATTTAGTGTAACTATTCAGCGTCCTGTTGAGATTGAAATCACCACCGGGCGTTCAGGCGGTTCCTCTCCACTTTTTAAGTAAAATTTCTGTTTTTCCAGCGCTCATTACGCCAAAATTGCGAAACTCGTTCGT
>JAYEGS010000044.1:0-5519 GCA_034659215.1 Pseudomonadota bacterium
TTTTTATCACCCCGAAAACGGCTTCAGCCCAAAACCTGGAAAATCTCTGGCAAAGTCTCTGGCAACGCCCGACCCAACAAGCCGCTCAAGCTTTCACCAATAAGAATTTCAGCCAAGCCGCCGAACTTACCAATGATCCCGACTGGCGGGCGGCATCTCTCTATCGTGAAGGCAAATTCAAAGAAGCGGCGGCGACCCTGGAACCGCTCGCTTCCGCTCAAGCTCACTATAACCGAGGTAACGCCCTGGCCCACGCCGGAGAACTGGAAAAAGCGATCGCGGCCTACGACCAGGCCCTGCAAAACAACACAAACCTCGAAGATGCCCGTTTCAACCGCGAACTGGTTGAAAAACTCCTGCAACAACAGCAGGAACAGGAGCAAAAACAAGATCAAAATTCACAAAACGACGAATCCAAGAAAGAAAACTCGGACGATCAACAAAATTCGGAGCAATCTCAAGACTCTTCTGAACCAGGAGAACAGAAAGATAGCCCGCAAAAAGATAGTCAGCAGCAAGACAGCCAACAAAGCTCTCAAGCTGAACAAAACCAGGATAATCAAGATAACCAGGAACAGACCTCTGCAGACAATCAATCTCAAGAGCAACCGGAATCTGAATCCGAATCGAAAAAAGCTAAAGAGTCCCAGGCTGAGAAATCGGATGATCCAGCCAAGAAGTCTAGCGATGCCGCTGAAAAAGAGGATGCGGAAGAGGAAAAACCACAGAAAGGTATGACCGCCGGTGAAGAGAGCGAAGAAAAACCGATGGACGCCAAACAGCAGGCATTAGAACAGTGGCTCCGCCGGGTTCCAGACGACCCGCGAGGCCTTTTAGAGAAAAAATTCCTCTACCAATACCGCAGCCGGGAAAACCGCTCTCAAGGAAATAAAGCGTGGTAATGGAAATTCATATAAAAAAATAATACGGTACACCTATGAAACGACAATTTAAAATTTCACAACTGCTCCTGGTTGCCATCATCACTATAACTTTTTGTGGTTTGCTACCTTCTATGGGTGACGCCGCCGTCCGGGCTCGGCTCGACCGGCAGACGATCGGCAGCGATGAAACGGTTAAACTCGTTATCGAGGCCGATGGCGCCCTCAATAGTATTGCCAACATTGACACCAGCTCTCTGGAAAAAGATTTTTCGATTGTTAACCAGTCCACGAGCAACAATTTTCAAATTATAAACGGCACCAGCAAAGCCACTAAAAGCTGGACACTTGAACTTGAACCAAAACAGACCGGCAAGTTCATTATCCCCCCCTTTACCATTGGAGGGGAACAGACCACAGCCCTGAATCTAACCGTCACTTCCCCGACTCCGATCACTCCAGGCAACACCGGAAGCCAAGGCGACATCTTTATTGAAGTCACCCCGGAAATGGATACACCGGCCTACCTTCAGGGGCAGATCACGATCAGCGTCAAACTTTTCCTCAAGGATAATCTGCGCCTGACTGAGGCCTCACTCGAAGAACCGGCGTTAGAGCATGCGATTATCGTCAAACTCGGTGATGATCGACGCTATCAAAAACGAAGAGATGGTATTAACTATCAAATAATTGAACGAAAATATGCGATTATTGCCGAAGAGGGAGATAAAGTTACGATCCCGTCGCTACTTTTTCAGGCAATCAGTATCAGCGGCGGCAACCGCCGCTTCGCAGCCGATCCATTTTTTGACCGTTTCTCCAATCGCGGCCGCCGCCTGCGAGCCCGGAGCCAGGAGCTGACAATTTCTCTAACTCCGATACCTGATGAATTCAAAGGTAAAATCTGGCTGCCGGCACGCAAGATGGCGATCATAGAAAATTCGGAAACCGGAAAAGAGCTGAAAATCGGCGAACCCTTAACCAGGGTTATCCGGATCGAAGCTTTGGGCTTAACCGCAGAACAGCTGCCGGAGATAAAACTTAAAGCCCCTGAAGGCTGCAAGATCTATCTTGACCAACCTGAGCACCAAACCGAGATTGACGGCAGCCTGTTGCACGCCGTCAAACGCCAATCGATGGCTTTCATCCCTTCACAAGCGGGCATTTTCATGCTCCCGGAAATTACTATTGACTGGTGGGATGTGGTTAACAACAAACAACAATCAGCTGTGCTCCCCGCGAGAGAAATTAAGGTTATCGAAGCCGCCGCTACCGGTTCTGAAACAGATCCCCAACAAACTAACAATGCAACTGACACTAACAGTGCAACTGATAAAGCTCCCGAAAAAGCTGCGTCAGGCAGCGCCAATGTAACTGACGGTTTAACCACAACAACCCGGAACCCAGGCACCACCCAGCTCTGGCAGGGAATCAGCGCGGCCCTGTTGCTCGCCTGGATAATAACTTTAATTTTCTGCTATAAAGCCCGACACCGGCCAGCAGCAAGGCCGCAAAACGAAGAGAAAAAAAGAGAAAAGAAACTAACCGCAAATCGCGAAACCATTAAAAAGAGCTGCCTTGACAACAACCCTCAAGCCGCCCATCAGGCTATTCTTAACTGGGCCGTTGTGAGTTGGCCGCAAAACCCGCCAACCAACCTCAAAACAGTCGCCGACCGCCTGAAAAATCCGGCAATCAGCGAAGCTTTCGCCGCCCTGGAAGAGACTCTCTACAGTCCGGCAAGCCGAACCTGGGACGGCAACCAGTTCTGGCAAATGATCACAAAAGAGCTACAAATAAAAGCCCCAACCAAGTCCTCCCACAAGCAGAAAAAAGGCTTGCCGCCCCTCTATTCTTAACCTGTAAGGCACTAAAAACCGTCAATCTGAATTCGGCCTTCGACGACGGGATCCACCGGAGAGTTGAGCTTAATATAGCGGGCCAGAATATCAGCGACTAAAACCGTCGAATCATCCTTTTCCAAACCGGTGAAAACATAGTGTCCATCACCCCCTTCGGCCAACCAGGAGTTGACATAAACAGTGTAGTTCGCCTCGGGTAAAAGAGTCTGCCAAAAACCATCCAGAAAAATTTCAACCTCAACAATACGATTCCCCGGATTGATTATCTCCTCAAGATCCCGGCCATTGTAGCGGGCGCAAAAAGGGGCTTGGGCAGGATCAATAACAACCTTGAAAGCGCTGCTCAATTGTAAAAAACCACCCGAAGCCACCCGTTCAGCGCCGGGGCAAGCATCGCCATCGACCAATAAGGCTGAAGCACCGGCCTCAAGCACAGCTAATAATTGACTACCCGTCATTTCAACCCGCATGATAGTATTAGCAAAAGGAAGCATGCTCAGAACATCCTTATGCGAAAGTTTACCGGCCGGATAGAGCCGGTCACCACGAATCGAACCACTACTGATCATCACCAGCGAAGGATCGGTCTCATCGTCAGAAAACCAGGCCGCCACGGCATCGGTGATAAGATTGCCAAGATTACTTTCAGACTGGCGGATAACAACTTTGCGACTATCAAGAGCAACCAGCGTCTCACCAATAGGTTCTCCCAACAAGAGATCAAATTCCTCTACATAACCATCGACATAATCCTTGATTGACGCAACCGACCCAACCTTTTCATCAAGTTCGACAAGTTCCCATTGCGGGGTCTGGAGAGTTTCGAGAAATGAGAATTTGAGCACTCCGACCTTGCTGCCTCCGGCTCCGGCCTGCACAATAATACAAGGTTTACCCTCGGGATTGGTTACACTTTCATATAGACACTCATGACTGTGACCGCCGACAATCAGATCAAGACCGGCGACATTAGCTGCCACCTGCCGATCCAGAATCGTTCCACAATGACTTAAAGCGATCACCAGACGAGCCCCCTGACCGCGCAAAAAAGTAACCATCTCGGTGGCAACCCCGACCAGGTCGCCATCCACTGTAACCTCATCACCAACGTTGCTGACACTTTTTAAAGCTGGAGTCATCAATCCGAAAAGCCCCACCTTAATCCCAGCAACACTCTTAAAGACATATGGTTTAACAATTCCGGCAAGCTCTGAAACACCAAAATCGAGATTTGCCGCCAGTATATCAAACTCCGCCCTGGCGGCGGCTTCAGCATAAACTGAAAGTCCCTGATCAAATTCATGGTTACCGGGAGCCACAACATCATAACCGGCCATATTCATCGAAACAATTTCCGGGGTTCCGGCAAAAACCGAGTAAAAAGCCCCCATCAAATCGTCTCCAGTCGAAACCAGCAAAGCCCCATCTACTTCCAAGCGAACCTGTTGGGCAAGGGCGGCAATGCGATCCATGCCGCCAATAGTTTTAACCGTTGTCACTCCGCTGACATCGCTGCTGATCTTCCGACTATAGATGTTGCTCTGAAGATCGGACGTTGTAATAATTGCCAGGCGCGGAGCCATCGCGGCCAACACCTGATCTCGCCAACTCAAGCCACCGGCATAAATTACGGCCGGTGCCAGGAGAAAGAAAAGCAACCCGCATAACAGAAAAAATCGCTGCCGGGAAAAAGAGAGTGAACGTAAAAAAGTAAAAACCATTTTCCTCATCCTTTTGGGGAATATTTAAAAAGAGTACCCCCTCAGCCGGTAAACACCTCTGAAAGAGGCTTTTCTTGATAGTTTTCGGCCCGCTCCAGAACCCTCTCATGGATCGCTGAAAGATCTGCCGAAATTGCATTTTCCGGGCACCAACGCATACAGTTAAAGCATAAAATACAATGATCGGCATAAACCGGATATGGTTTCAAGGTCAGGGCCGCAACCGGACATCGGTCAACACAAACGCCGCACTCGTTACAAAGATCCTCATTCACAAGCCGTTGCGGTAAAAGCCCGCGAGCGATTTTCAAGTTAAGTTTTCGCATCTCTACTGCGACCGCTTCCGGTTGATAATGAAGTTTTTGACTGGATAACCGCAAAGGCTCCGGCTGCTGCAGGTTGCGATCAATAACCGCAGCCAGATTTTTAATCAAACGATCATCGGCAGAATCGGGGTGACCTTTCCCCACGGGATTCTCCAACTCCCACATCAAAGAGTGAACCGCCATTACCCGAGCCGCCCCGACCACACCATATTCGCGCGCCTTTAAGGCATCGCCCATTTCGGCCAGGGCAAGACCGCTGGTCGCCCCTCCCCAAGTTACAAATGGTACCGCGAAAGCCTGCTCCCGCAGCGGCAAATCGGCAATAAAATCGATAACCAAGGGTAAGGCATGAGAAGCATATACCGGAGAACCGATAAAAAGGCAGACCCGCTCCTTGGTTTCACCAATCTCCCGCATAATCTCAGACAACTGCTCCGCGTCTCTACCAAGCTCGCAAACCGTCACCTGACGACCAAAACCGGTTAGCTCCTGTTCAATCACTTCGGCAACATGCCGCGTCGTTCCGGCCGGAGAACAATAAAAGATAAATGTTTTACAGATCATATCTTCCTCCCAATACTCTTTCGGTTGAAGTGTAAAAAAATGCCGGCTCACAAAATGAATTTGATCGCGGAATTATTTTGCAGACTATTGAAAATTTCATTCCTGTCAGTTTCGTCTTTAGCATTAACGACCAGGTTTAAGGAGATGTATTTTCCTCCAGAGCTG
>JAYEGS010000045.1:0-5475 GCA_034659215.1 Pseudomonadota bacterium
TTTAAGTTCCTAACGCTTCCAGAACATTGGGGTAAAGAGGACCAGAACGGTGTAGAGTTCAAGGCGACCGGCGAGCATGGCAAAACTTAAGACCCATTTGACCAGATCCGGGAAATGGGCATAGTTATCGGTCGGCCCGATAATTCCGAAACCGGGGCCGATATTGCCGACGGTTGCCAGTGCCGTTGAAAGGGCACTTAAGAGGTCAACCCCGGCCATGCTGACAACAAAAGTGACCAGCAGCAAGATAGTAATATAAAGAAAGAAGAATCCGGAGATCGCATAAACAATATTCTTACGCACCACCTGACCTGATAAACGCAAAGGAAAAATCGCTTTTGGATGAATCAGATATTTCATCTCATTAATCGCCTGCTTAAACAGGGTAACGATCCGAATCACCTTAATCCCGCCACCGGTTGAACCTGAACAGCCTCCGACAAACATCAACAGAAACAGTACCGCTTGTACCATATAGGGCCACTGCTCATAATCAGCCGTAGCATAACCGGTGGTCGTTAAGATTGAGGCGACCTGGAAAGCGGCATAACGCAGAGCCTCGGCAAAACCGGAATAGACTTCAAGATGAAGTTTATAAGCAATCATCAAGGTCGCAACCGCAAAAATCAGCAGGTAAGCTTTAAGTTCGGTATTGATAAAAAGAGTTTTAACATTACCGGTCAAAAGGCGGAAATGGAGGACAAAGTTCATCCCCGCCGCAACCATAAAAAAGGTGATAACCCAATCAATATAGGCTGAGTTAAAGTAGGCCACACTGGTATTCTTGCTTGAAAAGCCGCCGGTCGCAACCGTGCCGAAGGTATGCGTCAAGGCATCGAGAAAACCCATACCACCACCCATCAAGAGCAGGGTTTCGATAACCGTCATACCGAGATAGATGTACCAAAGATACTTGGCCGTCTCGGCAATACGCGGCGTAATTTTATCAACCGTCGGCCCCGGGGCCTCGGCCTTAACCAGTTGCAGACCACCAACCCCCAACAGCGGCAAAATTGCAACCGTCAAAACCACAATCCCCATCCCGCCCAACCAATGCGTTAGCGAACGCCAATAAAGAATAGCCCGAGGCAAGCTCTGAATTTCGGTTAGGATAGAGGCCCCGGTTGTCGTAAAACCGGAGATAGTCTCAAAGTAGGCATCGCAAAATGAGGGAATTGTCCCGGAGAGATAAAAAGGCAGAGCCCCAAGCAACGCAACCACCCCCCAACCCCCGACAACAAAGAGAAAACCATCTTTAAATGAAGGTTGGCCACGACTTGATTTGCGGGTTACAACAAGAAAACTGCCGGCGATCAACAACGTCACCGCAATCGGCTGAAAAAAAGCCCACGCCACGGAATACTCGCGAAAGTTGAGAGCCACCGCAATTGCCGTCAGCATAAAGACGCAGACAATCAGTAGAAGATAAGATATAATTCGTAAAACAATTTTAAGATGCATGCTGCCTGTTTTAGTTTAATGCGTTAATAAATAACAACTTACTAACACATGATGAACTCGTAAATAGTCACGGGATGGCTAAGTAAAAATTTCGATAGACAAGATGTTGTGGTTTTCCAGGCGCGAGACCATACATACAGTATGTCGAGTGTCTGGAAAACCACAACAACGCAGGATATCGGAACTTTTTACGCCCCGCAGGAAGTGCCCTTGGGGTGCGACGCCATCAACGCATAAAAAGCTCTTCCAATGAATCAACCTGTTCAGCTTTGGCAAAGGTGACCACATTATCACCCGCCTGAATAACAAATTCGCCGTTGGGAACAAAATTTTTACTCTTTGAACCATCCGGACGATTAATGGCGACGACCAGAGAACCGGTCGGTAACTGCAGCTCTTTAACCATTTTCCCGGCCATTTTACTGGCAGAATTGATGGTAAATTCAATCGCCTCGGCTTTGCCCTCAAAGATTGAGTGAACCCGTTTAATATTGCCGCGCCGCACATATTTGAGAATAGCGCTGACGGAACTCGCTTTCGGACTGACAGTCGCATCAATACCAAGTTTATCAGCAATATTTAGATAATTTGACTTATTGACTACCGGCACAACCCGCTTAACACCAAGACTTTTGGCATAGATAGCGGTCAGCATGTTGAGGGCTTCGTCGTGAGTTGTGATCACAATCAGATCGGAAGCATGGAGTTGTTCATCCTCAAAAAGCTTTTCATCAGAAATATCCTCGTTAATCACCAGCGCCTCAGGAAAGCGCTCAGCTAAATACTTGCAGTGCTTATAATCTTTTTCGACAAGCTTGATACTGCGACCGGTACCAAGCAGAAATTCAGTAACATAACAACCGATCTTACCCCCACCGACAACAACGACATTGTGCAATTTGTGACGAAAACGACCGGTGCGGGCCAGAATTCGCTCCATATTATGAGTACTGGAAACAATGTAAACCCGATCCCCTTCTGTAATTCTGGTATCACCATAGGGGATGATCACCTCATCATCCCGACTGATGCCGGCAATAATAAAATTATAACTGATCTCTTGGCGAATCTCGCGCAAATTCCTATCGCGAAAAGGAGAAGTTGCATCGACAAAGATATTACGCAGCTGGATATCGGTATCCTCAAAGACCAGTACCTCACCGGTAGCCCCATGGGCAACGATATTCATGATCGCGCGGGCCGCCTCAATCTCGGGATTTACAACATAGTCAATCCCCAGCAATGAGTGTTTCAGGATGCCGCTGCGCCGATATTGCAGACTGCGAACCCGAGCAATTTTAGTCTTGACTTTGAACTCATTGGCAACTACCAGACAGGAGACGATATTGACTTCATCAAGATTTGAAACCGCGATAAAGGTATCGGCCCCATCAACCCCGGCCTCAGCCAGGATTTCCGGATTACTGCCCTCACCCGTAACCACCATACAGTCGAGATGGTCGGCAACAAACTTGGCCCGGTGGGGATCCTTCTCAATCAGAACCACGTCCTGGTGACTGGTAACCAGCTGTTCAGCGAGATGAAATCCGACTTCACCGGAACCGGAAATAACGATCTTCATTAGCACTCCATAAACTCAATGAGAAAATCAGGCCCCGACCCTAACAGACCGGCAGACGAAAGTCAAATCAACCACAAAAAACTTGCTGTTCCAAGCTAATCTTAGTAGAAGTAACAACAGCAAGAACCTAAGCCGGTAAAAAGGGCAACACCTTATGTTAATTAAAACCATCAGAACAATTTCAACTGAATCCCAGCCTCCGACAAACTCAATCCCCTTTCGTTCTTCTGACGAGGGGATTGAGAGTTACAATACGGATGAATCCCGGATTAACGGCCGCCTGGAGGGTATCTTTTTCCCACGTAATGAAGCCGAAATTGCAGATCTCCTGATTAAAGCCAATCAACGTAAAACACCAATAACATTACGAGGTTCGGGTACCGGACTGGTCGCCGGGGCCGTTGCAAAGAGTGGTTTTATCATCTCGACCGAACGAATGAAGCGGATCAAAACCCCGGAAAAGAGCATCGACAAGGGCAACAAAAAGACGATTATGCAGGTCGAACCGGGCGCAACCATCAGTGAAATCAGTCAAACTGCCGAAAGTGCCGGTTTTTTCTATCCCGTCAACCCGACCGAAAGTTCCTCATCAATCGGCGGCAATATTAATACTGACGCCTCCGGTAGCCGGGCCTTTAAATATGGTTCGACCAGACACTATATCGAGCAATTAAGAGTTGTGTTAATGAATGGTGAGGTATTGGTGTTACAGCGAGGAGAAAATCTTTTCAACAAGTCGGGTAAACTTAAACTCACCTACGCCGACGGGCAAACAATATGCCTAACTCAGCCCGACTACTCCATGCCTGAAGTAAAAAACTCCGCCGGCTACTTTAACTTACGGGCTATGGATTTTATCGACCTTTTCATCGGCTCGGAAGGCACCCTTGGCGTCGTCAGCCAGGCAACCTTACGTCTCTTGCCGCCACCCGGCCCGGTATTAACCGGCCTGATCTTTTATGATTCTCTGAAAGAAGCTATTGACTTTGTCGAAAAGGCCAGAGATATCTCCTTGCTGAATCGACAAAAAAACGGAAGTGGGCTTGACTTGAGGGCGCTTGAATTTATCGGCAGATCGGCGCTCGATTTCGTCTCGAATAAATACAGCGGCATCATTCCGAGTCGGACAGCCGCCGCGATCCTGATTGAACAAGAGCTGTCAGCAGAAACCGATATTGATAATTTTGACCGCCATCCAGCCTGCCGGGAACTTTTCACCCTGCTCGGAGATAAAGCTGAAGACAACAACTCTTCATGGATCTCTTTCCCCGGCGATCTCAAACATATGCAGCGCATTCTCGATTTCCGCCACGCTATTCCGGAGAGCGTCAACCAAAAACTGCGCTATGAAAAGATGGGAACCGATCTGATTGCACCAATCCAAGAGCTTGAAAAATTTGTTCGTACCTGCGAAGCGATCCCCAAAAAGCACCAGGTGCCTCACGCTATCTGGGGACACATCTCAAAATGCCAACTCCACGTCAATCTTATTCCCGGCAACGATAGTGAATATGATAGAGCGTTAGAAGCCTACGAAGAACTCGCCCGGGCGGTCACGAAAATGGGCGGCAGCGTAGCCGCCGAACACGGCATCGGCAAGACCAAACATCGCTATCTTGAAATAATGTATGGTGAAAAAAATATTGCAGAGATGCGATCTCTAAAGAAAACTTTTGACCCGCTTATGCTTCTTGGCCAAAACAATATTTTTACATGTAAGACTCAAACTTGATAAAAATGGTTGACAAAAGATTTAAATCAAGATAAAAAAAATATTAATTAGTCTCTTGCCAAACAAAAAGAGAAGCGTAATAATCGAGGCCCCCCAAAAGTACAAAGGAGTTTGATTATGACTACTGCCAATGAAAAAGTTTTGACCGCGTTAAAAACCGCCATGGAAGCCGAGATGACCGGGCACCATTTCTACAACAATGCCGCCGCAACCACTGAAGATCCTCAGGGAAAAGCAACCTTCAAACGACTTGCGGAAGAGGAGTTACTCCATTTTAACTACTTGAAAAAACAGTACGGCAATGTTCTGGAAACCGGCAATTTCAACTTTTCCGTACCCCTCGAAGTTGATCCCAACGCCGAAGTCAGCGGCCCGATCTTCAGCCCTCAATTGAAAGCCCGCATCAAACAGAGTCACTTTGAAATCAGTGCCTTAAGCGTCGGCATGCAATTAGAACTCAACGCCGTCAATTTCTACCGTCAATGCGCGACAGAGTCCGATAATCCTGAAGTGAAGGCTTTTTTTAACCACCTTGTCAAATGGGAACAGGGTCACTACGACGGTTTTGCCCAAGAGCTCGACAGCCTCAAAGAGGACTACTGGCAAGCCAACAACTTCGTCCCCATGTAGTGAGTTGAGACTTACAACCCCCCTGAAAAACAAAAACCCGAAGCAGAACCACCACTTTGTGCGGTTCTAC
>JAYEGS010000046.1:0-5460 GCA_034659215.1 Pseudomonadota bacterium
GCTATCATGAGTTAGGTCTTCGAAAAACAAGAAAACCCGGTATCAGTTATGCACTAATACCGGGTAGGGTAAATTGAAACGGTTGGGCAGTCTATTTTGTAATAGCGCCTGAACGTATACAACGGGTGCAGACTTTTACCTTGCGGCGCTGGCCTTTAACGACCGCGTGAACCTCTTGCAGGTTGGGCCGCGAGACCTTTTTGGTTTTATTGTTTGCATGACTTACATTGTTGCCGACGAGCGGCTTTTTACCGCAAATATCACAAACCCTGGCCATTATAGTTCTCCATAGGGACTTAGAAGTTGTAAAAAAGTGTAACTTTTTAGCGTGCCGAAAAATCACCGGCAAAAACTGAGATAAAAACTTCACTCTATCTCGGTGTGGGGTCAGACCTCCAGGCGCCGGCTGCAAGCCGGTTGCCGATCTGAGTTCTGACTCCCCTCGAAGTTGGGCGAAGCCAAAATAACAACTTAACCAATTTTAACTTAAAGTAGTTAAGAAATCTTTATCAAGGCTGCGCTCTTTAACACAGCCGGACGGTAAAAATCAAGCAGGTTTTTAAACGAGGTGATGCCATGGCTGTTAACGATAGGACTCGTTTCGTCTTTCTTGGCGGGATCCCGGTTTTTGATTACATGATCTCTCTCTCTTTGGCGGATATTCGTCAGGTGGTCAAAAATGATCTTATCATGATTGATGATAAGATCCTGTTGCCCTTGGGAACCATCTTTGTTTGCAGGGTTGATGGTCTTGATGAGCCTATTTATGTTAATCCTATAGCTGCCTGTGAAGTGCAAAAGGTTAATGATAAATATTACTATACCATGACTTTCGGCGGTAAACACAGTGAATGTCAACTTTTGAGTTTGCGCTCGGTTGATTTGCCGGGGCTGATTAATGAACTCAACCAGGCTTATCCCGAGATTATCAGGGATGAAAAAGATCTTAAACTGATCTCGGTTGAGACGCCGGCCCGGATTCAGTTGGGGGGCAATAATCGGAATCTTATAGAGGCGATCCGTTCTTTGTATGACTCGCCTGAGTTGCAAGCGTATGGTGCTCAAACTGAGTGCGAACACCTCTTTTTTTTCGATGTTAAAAATCCCAAGTTCAAATTGGTCAAGAAGTTTTATCAGGATTATCGGGTGAAAATTGGCGATATTCCTGAAATTCATGTTGATAACCTTGTGCCCCGTATCAGTTATGTGCTGACGATCGAGAATGACTCCGGTAAAAATCTCGACCGGATTGTTCTGTCGAACCGGACTAATGAGGAGATTATTCCGGTTGAACGTCTGGCTCAACGTTATTTTGACCTTGAGTATAAATTGCGCAAAGACAGTGAATTTGTGCGCACCAATTTGATTATTAACTCACTCACCAATCCCGAGGAGATGCGTCTGGTCTGCCGCCTGCTGCACACCGCCTATGCCAGTGCGGTGACGACTTTTCTTTGCCCGACGAAGACCTTTTTTCAATGTATTGATGCTCTGATTGAGTCTCGCTACTACACCTCCAGGAAAGAGCGCTTTTTCAGTAATCGGGAAGAGCTTCTCTACGATTCCGTAATTCCTTTTATTCAGTATCTGATCTTTAATACTGAAGAGCTGTTACTGCTCGATGGCGTGGCCCGGCGTAAAGGGATAGATCTGACCAGCAGTCAGCTGGTACGGCATATGAATCAGGGGAAAAAGGGGGAGAATAACAAAGGTGGGCGTCTGCTTTTGACTGAAGGCAGTAAAGGGGTGCGTTATACCGAACGCCTGACTCCGGCTCGGGCGCTGCTTTACTGGAAAAAGGCGCGGATGCCCGAAGATACGATTTTTAGAATGCGTTACGCCGATCGGCGCATTATCTGCGGAGATGATTTTATCGATGAACTCGCTTCAACCTTGGGGGCGGGCGACACCTTTGCCGGTATTTTTATCGCTTTGAAGGCGCTTTCCTGGGATAGTGGTCACGCTTTGCGCGGTGCCACTTTGGGTGCGCAATACTTTATCCGGACGCGGCAGAGACCAAAGATCAAAGATCTGGTCGCGACCGATGAACGCCATATCATGATGGGTACCGAAACTGAATTGCGGGATATTATTTCGCACCATATCCAAGAGAGCGGCGATCCCACCCGCTACGGGACAATCACCGATACGATTATCACGATTAATACGACTCAGGTTCACCACCCCTTTCGCGAAATTTTAAAGCTGGCGCAAAAAATTGTCGCCGAAAAAAAAGCGATGGCGTAAAAAAAGCGTAACTATTCAGCGTAATCACCTTAAAGCCACTACAAATGGTGCGAACATTGGCTTCGCCCGGCTTCGAGGGGGACACGGCTCAGATCGGCAAGCGGCTTGGCAGCCGCCGCCTGGAGCAATGTCCCCGCACCGAGACAGTTTGAAAAACTACGCTGAATAGTTATAAAAAGGCGTCTGGCTTACGTTAGTTGCTCAGTTCCCAAGCTGTCAAATCATTATCGGCGAATTTTTTCGGCAGTTTGAAATCTCCAGCCGCTACCGCAATTTTAACCAGGCGGGCGCTCTCTTCCATGCCGAGCTTATTCATTAAGGCCAAAGGACCCTGGGGCCAGGCCAGTGAGGTGATAATGCCAAGTTCAAGGTCGTCGGGGCTGACCACTTGGTGTTCAATGAGGTGGGTTGAGATCGCAAAGATAGCCCCCAAAAGGCGCTCTTTAACCTCGGTACGCAAGGCCTTGTCCTCAGTGATCGGGCCGCCTTCGAGATCCCAGAGATTACCGCTTTCAAACTGTTTTTTTAACTGGTCGCACATCACCGGATAGCCGGTGTCATCATCCCTTAAATATTCGGCCATCGAAACTCCGGCATGGAAGCAGGTGCCGAGTCCGGCACCATTTTGCACCCACATGATGCCGAATTTAAGGCCCAAGGCTTCTTGGGAGATACTTTCCAGACTAGCGGCATTTAACTTGTCTCCATAGAAACTGTCGAGAACCACATAGCTGGCGATAAAAACCGGATTGACGGCAAAGCCCGGAAAATCCTTGACCGTAATTGCCACCTTGCGGTTTTTCTTGGCAAATTCCATAAGCGCCGTATAGGTTGCGTCGGAGGTCTCTTTTTGTTTGATAACCTCGACCAGGCGGTTGATGTTGGCGGGGAAGAAGTAGTGCAAACCAGCGGTTCGGCTCGGGTTAGCCACTTTAGCCATGAGCTTTTCAATGAGGAAAGTTGAGGTGTTACTGACCAGAATGGCGTCTTTGCGGCATGCTTTTGAGAGCTCGGCAAAAACCTCGATTTTAAGATCCATCTTTTCGATTGCGGCTTCGATAACCAGGTCACAATCTTTGAGCCCGGAATAGAGACTGGTACCGCTGATCCGACCGCTCAGTTCATCCATGTCAGCCTGGCTGATTTTCCCTTTGGCAACTCTTTTGCTTAAAGGTTTGGTCACCCAGCGCTCAAACATGCCGGCTACAAGCTCGTCATTGAGTTCTTTGTAGATTACCTGATAGCCGGCACCGGCGGCATTCAAGGCGATAGCGGCTCCCATGACGCCGAAACCGACCACGCCAATCGTTTTGATTTCACTCATTTTTTAGATCTCCTTTAGTCAAACATTGTTACTTATTTTCCCCGATAGATTGCTAGGCCGACTGCTGTCAGTGGGCGAATAGCACCATGTCGGGGGCTAATTATACATTTTAAGGTAGAACGCATTACCAGATTGCAAAAAAAAACACAATATTATTTTCTTGAGTTTTTTTTCGTTTTGATTAATAGTAGTGAGAGTGGAGAATGTAAAACAAGTTGTAACTATTCAACATGGAGGGCGTTCAGGCGGTTTCTCGGAACGTCTCGTAAAATTTCGTCGTTTTTCCCAGCGAATTACGCGTCCGAAATTGAAGCTGTTTGAGCGAGCTACGAGCGAGTTCTTCAATTTCAGCGTAATGAGCGCTGGAAAAACAGAAATTTTACTTAAAAAGTGGAGAGAGACCGCCTGAGCGCCCGGTGGTGGTTACAATCTTAACAGGACACTGAACAGTTACCAAAAAATTTAGGTTCCGGTTTTACCGGGTGAGTTTTATAGTCTTATTTGGAATTGAAGGAGAAGAAAATGGCAGGCGTCAATAAGGTTATTTTAGTTGGGCATTTGGGGGGCGATCCCGAGATGAAGTATGGCAGTAGTGGTAACGCTTTTACGACTTTTACGATGGCCACCAGTGAGAGCTGGGTCAAGGATGGGCAGAAAGAGGAACGCACCGAGTGGCACCGCATTGTTGCTTTTGGAAAGTTAGCCGAGATTTGCGCCAAATGGCTGCATAAAGGGAAGCAGATCTATCTTGAAGGCAAAATTCAGACCCGCTCCTGGGAACAGGATGGAATCAAACGTTATACGACCGAAATTGTTGCCGGTACCATGCAGATGTTGGGCAGTCGCGGTGATAGTAATTATCAGGGCGGCGGCGCCGGTGGTGGTCAGGGTGGCGGGCAAGGTGGTTTTGGCGGCGGCCAGGGTGGTGGCTTTTCCGGTGGTAACCAAGGCGGCGGTCAGGGAGGCGGCTTCTCTGGTGGTGGCAGCCAGGGCGGTGGTTTTGCCTCCGGCGGCAATCAGGCGAGCGCTGAAAATTCAGCCCCTTATGGTCAAGCTTCGGTTCCCGATGGTGGGGCGGATGATATTCCTTTTTAGGAAAGAGGTTGAAGGATGAATATAGAGCTTAGTTGGGGGTCTTTGGAGGAGGTTAAGCTGGCTGAAGTTGAGCCTGAGCTGGCTTTTAGTCGAGCCCGCCGTTTCTTGGCGGCATTGAGCCTGGATCGGAGAGATAAACTCTTTGACCTCTACCTTTGTGCTGATCAGCGTAACGCTGCAATCCGTAATCTGCTTGATCAGCTTGGTAATGTCAGGGTTTTCTCTTCGGCCGGAAATGTCGTCTTCAATCCGAGTCGGCGTCCGGCCGTGATTTTAGCCCATGGTCCGCACTGTGGGGCGGTTGATTATGTCAAGAAGTTGGGCATGAACAGTTCACCAAAGCCGCCCCAACTGCCGAGTCTGGCCCGGTTTGTGGCTGATGGCATTCTTGGCAATGCTCGTCAGCAGCTAGCTCAGATAGCCCCTGAAGCTCGCGGCGGTATCATCTATTTTGATCATGAACAGGGGCTTCTTGAGCTCTATTGCAATGATGAAGAGAGTCAGCCCTATGCTCAGCACCATGTTGCTGAATTTATCTATCAGGAACTCGCGTTAAGTCTTGAAGGGCGTTTTCCTGCGGCCCAGTTAGCGGCTCATGCCCGGGAGCAGAATCCGGCTTTTACGCTCGTCTGCCCGCCGCAGATACGTCCCCATGGTTACAACTATTTTGAGGTTAATTTTCAGGGTGGCTATGATTTTCACGGGGTCATAAGAGACTCGATCGCTTACGCCGTAAGTCATGCCTTGGTCGGGCCTGACCAGAGTTTTTCGGAAACTCGGGGGGTGGTGATCGC
>JAYEGS010000047.1:0-23098 GCA_034659215.1 Pseudomonadota bacterium
AACTATTCAGCATAATGTAGTCCTCAAACGATCTCGATGCGGGGACATTGCTCCAGGCGGCGGCGCAAGCCTTTATGCCGATCTGAGCTGCGCTGTGAGCGAAGCGAGGAAGTACTCTTGGGGTGTGCCCCCCCTCGAAGCCGGGCGAAGCCAATGTTCACACCATTTGTAGTGGCTTTAAGGTTGTTACGCTGAATAGTTACCTTTTATGAAGTTTTTGTGACAAACGTCAAAGCTTTGACGGATTATTTATCTTTAGATATAAAGTTATTTTCTTTTTTCTTCGTTAGTGGTAGTGTTTTAGCGGCAGATATAGTTGGAAAAATGGCTGGCATAATCATTGCTGGTTAAGTTTTCGGAATATTAGCTGGTTGGTGATAGAAGTTCAATTATTTGATGGTTTAGCTCAGGTTTGAGAAGCTAATGGATTTTGCAACGATTTTAGGTGTTATCTCTGCTTTCTCTCTGGTTGTTGCAGCAATTACGACGGGTGGCGGAGTCCTGGTTTTCTGGAATCTGCCATCCTTATTGATTGTTGTCGGCGGCACCTTTGGCGCGACCCTGATAAACTATCCTTTGGGTGAGTTTGCCAGTCTGCTGCGTTATTTAAAGAACGCTATCTTTAAAGATCGAATACCTCTAAATGAAAGTATTGATATCCTGATACAGCTTGTGCGGGAGTCACGTAAAGAAGGTATTCTGGCTCTTGAGAATCGTAGCAATGATGCCAATCTTGATCCTTTTATGCGCCAGGGTTTGGTCTATTTAGTTGATGGTCTGAAAGCTGAAATGATTGAAGATATTTTACTCCTTGATATGGAAAGTACGCGAGAACGCCATGAATTGGGGGCTCATGTTTTTTCGACAATGGGTGCGATTGCTCCGGCCATGGGTTTGGTGGGGACCTTGATTGGTCTGGTGCAGATGCTCCAGACCATGGATGACCCAGCCAGTATCGGACCGGCTATGGCTGTCGCCCTGCTGACCACTTTCTATGGTGCTGTACTGGCAAACTTTATCTTTTTACCGCTGGCGGGAAAGTTGCGCCGGCGTAGTCAGCGTGAACTTTTTTTACGAAGATTGATTACCGAGGGTATTGTTGCTATCGCGCGTGGTGACAACCCTCAAGTTGTTCAATATCGGTTGGAGTCTTTTTTGCCTCCAGCTTGGCGTAAAGGGTCTCGTATCGCAGCTTATGCCGGAGAGGGGGACTGATGGCGAACCTGGGTTTACCCTCAGCTCTGCCGGATGGAGTTGAGAACGCGGCTTTGGCTCCCTTGATGGCTTCCTTAAGTCTGATTTTGATCGCTTTTTTTATTTTGTTCTATTCGATGACCATGATTGATGAGAGCAAAAAAGCGGTGGCCGTAGGTTCTTTGCAGGGCAGTTTCGGTTATCTTGATGGGGGCCGGGAGATTGACAATTCGGAAACACCTGAAGCGCAATTGTTAAGCACCCCTCTGGTCAAAGAGCGGGCGGCAGCCCTTCAGGCCAGATTAGACAGCTATATGCAGCGTCGCGGACTTAAAACAAGTGATGTTAAGGTTTTTGCCGAAGGGCAAGGAGTTGATATCTCTCTGGCGCACCGCCTGCTTTATAGCCCGGGATCGGCGAGCTTGAGTCCTGAGGGGGAAGCCTTGATGTTGAAGGTTGCGGCTCTGCTCAAAGGCTTGCGTCAGGTACGTTTTGAATTGCTCGACTATACAAACGAAAGCCGCAAAACCCCGGCAACCCTTAATGGTCTTCCTCTGGCCGCTGTCCGGGCCGCAAGACTCTACCGTTTTCTGGTTTTGCGGGGCGGTTGGTCTGCCGATGTCGTGCGCGCTTTCGGCCGGATTGCCGAACCGGCTTCGGTTGCCGGAGAGCATCTTCTGTTGAGAGTGATTGGCGGGGTTCCGGCTTATGATGTGGATGGGAAAGAGGGAAAGATCAGGGTCGGTGATTTTACTTTCTGATTGTCGGGGGTGATAGGGAATCATGTCTTTGGCACGGCGAAAAAAGATGATCAGGGTTCGGCCGCTACCGCCCGGTAGTGATGGTTGGATGGTAACCCTCTCGGATATGCTTTTATTGCTGCTGACTTTTTTTGTTTTGCTGATTTCGATGTCATCTTTTGATCAGGGTTTGTTGACTGAAGTTTTCGGGGGGCCGCGTCCGGGATCAAGTGGAGTGTTGAATCGTGGTACCAGTATTCCTATTGTGGTTCCGGTTGAAGAGTTGCAAAAAGATCTCCGGGAACGAAAGGATTTGGCTTTCTATCGGAGACTTTCAGAACCGTTATCCCGGCTTCTTGATGTTCTTGAACGACGGCTCGGTAAAGCACTGATCAGGGTTGATGTGATTGATGGTAACCTTGAGTTGGAGATTATGAGTGACAAGCTTTTCGGTACCTTGGATGATACTTTGAAAACTCAGGGAGAAGAGACGTTGCGTCAATTTGGAGATTTTCTCAGATTCTGGAGCGGGATTCTTGAAATCGAAATCTATACTGATAATTTTCCGTTGCAAACAGCTCGTTTTCCCGATAACAATGTTCTTGCCGCCTGGCGCGGAGAGCGTTTGGTCGCCGCCTTGGAGCGCAACGGAATTAAACGTTCACGAGTTTTACTGGCAGCCTACGGCGCCGATCGTGCCGTGGCAGTTAATGATACCCCAAAACATCGCCGACGTAACCGCCGGATAGTGTTTCGCCTACCTGGTTGGGTGCAAGTTGTCGAAAAAACTGGTTGAGTTTGTAAAAAGTTCATAAATAAGTAGCTTCGTGGAGGGAAGAAAGTGGCAAAAAAAAAGGATCAGGATACGGAAGCCGTTGAAGAGGGTGCGGAAGGCAAAAAATCAAAAAAAGGCCTTCTGATTATCATTATTATTGCGGTTCTGTTGCTCGGGGGAGGCGGCTTTGGTGCCTACTGGTTTTTGTTGCGAACCCCGCCTCCGACAGCGGAAGAATTGGCTGAGATTGAAGCGGCTAAGAACCCTGATCCCGTGATTTTGCCGGTTTTTGCTTTGAAACCGTTTGTTGTCAACCTGGCGGATAAAAAGCGACGTTATCTTAAAGTAACGATGAAACTTGAACTTAGTAACGAAGAGTTGCTTGAAGAGATAGATAAGCGGCGGGCTCAGCTCAGAGACGTGGTGCTGACCTTGCTTAGTTCTAAAACGGCGTCCGAAATTGGTACCTTGGAGGGAAAGTTCTTGCTCCGTCAGGATATTATCAAACGGGTAAACGTCAATCTGGTTACCGGCAAGGTTACTAAGGTTTATTGGGAAGAATTTGTCATACAGTAGATGGCGTTAGCCATCACGAGATTTTTGCTTTATTGGAATAAGGTTTTTTTATGAGTCAGGTTCTATCACAGGATGAGATTGATGCTCTGTTGCAGGGGGTAGGGGGCGGTGAAGTTGAAACCGAGACCGATGAGCCGCCGGCAGACGATGAGTTTCAATCGTATGATCTGACCAGTCAGGAGCGGATTATTCGGGGCCGGATGCCGACCCTGGAGATCATTAATCAGCGTTTTGCCCGGACTTTTAGAACTTCGCTCTCGACCTTGTTGCACAAGGTTATTGATGTCACTCCCCTGGTTTCAGATATGATGAAGTTCGGGGAATTTCTTAAAACGGTTCCGGTACCGGCCAGTATTCATCTGTTTAAGATGGAACCCTTGCGAGGGATGGCCCTGGTAATTGTTGAGAGCAAGCTGGTTTTTTCTTTGATTGATATGTTTTTCGGTGGCGGTGGTCGAGATACGGTCAAGGTGGAAGGTCGCGACTTTACGGCTATCGAGGAGCGGGTTGTGCGGAAAGTGGTGGAAGCGGCCCTGGTCTGTATGGAGGACTCCTGGAGCCCGATCGAGGATATCCGCTTCTCCTTTGTTCGTTCGGAGATCAATCCTCAGTTTGTGACCATCGTGCCGCCCAGTGATGTGGTTATACTCTCCACCTTTACTTTGGAGATGGAGGAGTTCTCCGGGGCGATTACGGTCTGCATTCCCTACTCGTTGGTTGAGCCGTTGCGCAATAAACTCTATACCGGTTTTCAGAGTGAACGTTTAGAGGTTGACGTTACGTGGTTACGGCGTTTGGTCAGTCGGATGCTGGCGGTTGAAGTTGGCTTTTCAGCAACCTTGGGAACCACTGAAATCACGGCCCGCCAACTTCTTGAAATGAAAGTTGGAGATGTTGTCCCTCTACGCCAGGATGCTACCGAAATGATGCAGGTCTATATTGAGAAATGTCTTAAATATCGGGCGGTGGCCGGGACTTCTAAGGGTTCAAAGGCGATAATGTTAAAGCAGAAAGTGAGAGGATAAAAGGTGCCCTGATGGACGATCTTTTTGATCAGGTAAAAAAAGAGTTGGAAGAGAACAGTGGGATTGAGAATGCAGCTGAAGCGGAGAAACCCGCCCCGGAGCAGAGCGCTCAGGATTTGATTGATGATATCTCCTGGGATGATGTTGCCGGTGAACTTGAAGAGCAGCGGGATATGATTAAGGATGAGGCGGCCGGTAAAACGGCAGCTTCCGGTGGCGGGGAAGGTGCTGCGACAGGAGAAAGTGATGATGGTCTTTTGTCGTCTCTTAATGTCGAGCAGCGCCAGCAACTGCCGCCGAATATCGGTTTTATTCTTGATATCCCACTCCAGCTTTCGGTTGAGATCGGGCGGGCGCGGATGATTATCAATGATCTTCTCCAGCTCGGCCAGGGGTCAGTGATTGAACTTGAAAAGCTGGCCGGAGAACCTTTCGATGTTCTCGTCAATAATAAATTGATTGCTCGTGGGGAAGTGGTTGTGGTCAATGAAAAATTTGGTATTCGTCTGACCGATATCATCAGTCCGACCGAGCGCATTGAACAGCTTAAGTAGGTACTGAGCCATATGAAGTTAATCAATAAAAATTGCCGCAACCTGCTTCTGCGTATATTTTTGATGTTCGGAGTCCTGTTTATTGGCAGTCTCTGCAGCAGTTCGGTCGGGGCGGCGGAGCTGAGCTTTAAGGCGGTTGACAAGAGGATGCTTTTTTCGATTCCCTATGAGACAGTGCCTGAGATCAATGCTCTGTTTTTTGATCAGGGAGAACGCGTAGTCTTAACTTTGCCGACACCGGGCCTGAAAGCCGGGATTCAGGAACAGCCTCTTGATGATGACTGGGTGACGGCTTTCGGGATCGAAAGTGACGGTCAGGAGTTGCGTTGGTATTTAAAAAAACGTGATCCGGCACTCAGGGTGAAATCTTTTCTTGCCTTAGAGCGCAAAAAATCCGCTTTACAGGTTGTCCTTTTGAAAGAATATCGCCGCTGGAGTGCTCCGATACGTGCCGATGAGCCCGTGGCTCCGGCTCCCGGGGCCGAAGCCGAGGTTTCGGTCGAAACTCAAACCAGTGGTAAAATGTCCCGGATTAGACAGTTGTTGGAGCACTCGGATGGGGGCGGTGATGAAGTTGCAAGTGAGGTTGATGGTACTTCCAAGTCTTCTCCTTCACTTTTAATGTCGGGCCTGCGGAGTTTGATTGCTCTGGTTTTTCTGGTTCTGGTTATTGTCGCGCTTTCCATGTTGTTGAAACGTTATCGCAGAGGCCGCGGCGGCCTTGGCAGTTCCGGTATAGTTAAAGTTTTAGGGATAGAGATGGTTACCGGCAAGCACCAGGTGATGTTGCTGGAGTTGCTCGACGAAGTTATGGTTGTCGGTATCTCCGGTGAGCAGATGACGGTGTTAACGACGATCACCGATCCCGGCAAGGTTGAGGAGTTGCGTCTGCTTAAAGATGGCCGCCAAAGCGGTAAGCGGTTTGGCGGTTACCTGAAAGGTCTTTTGGAAAGGGAGCCTGAAACGGAGGAGAAAATGCCGGTTTCGACTTCCGGAAATGCAGTCGCAACTGCAGCTTACCAGCATTCGGCAACGGCTCTGTCGGAAGAGTTGTCGGAAGAGACGGAAGAGTCGGAAGAGATGCCGGAGAATTATCAGGAAGTGCTCAGCCAGATTAAGGATCGCCTTAACGGCAGCGAGAGGAGTTGGTAGGGATGAGACCGGTTTTTTTTCTTTCCGGCTGGTTGTCGGTTCTGGTCTTGCTCCTGTTGGCGACGGTTGCCGGCGCGGCTCAGGAGGTCACGATTCCGACCTTACAGATCGGGGTTGGTGCGACTAACGATCCGGGTCAGGTTTCGATTGCTATTCAGGTGCTGCTCCTGCTGACGGTTCTGGCGCTGGCACCCTCGATTTTGATCTTAATGACCTCCTTTACCCGGCTGGTCATTGTCTTTCATTTTCTTCGCCAAGCCGTCGGCACGCAGACGATGCCTCCGAACCAGGTGTTGGTGGGCTTAAGTCTATTTCTCACTTTTTTTATTATGTATCCGGTTTTTAACCGAATTAACCAGGATGCTTTCCAACCCTATGTTGCGCAAAAAATCGGTCAGGAAGAGGCTTTTACTCGGGCTCTTGCTCCCTTGCGCCAGTTTATGTTTAAACAGACCCATGAGGATGATTTGGCGATGTTTATCTCGATGGCCAAGGTTGAGCAACCGCAGACCTTTGCCGATATTCCGACCCATGTTTTGATCCCCTCGTTTATTATCAGTGAGTTGAAGACGGCTTTTCAGATTGGTTTTCTTATCTATATTCCTTTTTTGATGCTCGACATGGTGGTCGCCAGTGTGCTTTTGTCGATGGGGATGATGATGTTGCCGCCGGTAATGATTTCTCTGCCGTTCAAGTTAATTCTTTTTGTCATGGCTGACGGCTGGCGCTTGATGGTCGGTTCGTTAATGCAGAGTTTTTAGTGCTCTGATAAGAGCACTAACTTGCGGGTTTCCCCGCGTTGAGGAATAAAAAATGACACCGGAATTTGTTGTGGCTCTGGCCAAAAGTGCGATGGAGACGACTTTGCTGATCTGTGCCCCGATGCTGGGCACCGGCTTGGCGGTTGGTCTTTTAGTTAGTATTTTCCAGACGATAACCTCGATTCAGGAGATGACCCTCACCTTCGTGCCGAAGATCGTCTTTGTCTTTCTCGCAGTCATCTATTTTTTCCCTTGGATGCTCCAGTATATGGTTGATTTTACAACCCGGATTATGGTCTCTATACCCCATGTCATTCATTAAGATAAGATGAACTTTTTACCGGTCATAAGCGTTGCCGATGTTGGCCATTTCTTTCTTCTGTTGACCCGGATCAGTGCTCTGATCTTCTTTTTCCCGGTTTTGAGTAATCAGGCGGTGCCGCGAACTTTAAAAGCGGCCCTTTCAATGCTTATAGCCCTGCTCTTTTTTAAGATTGTTCCCGAGCTTAACGGAACCCCGCTTTTTAGTCGAGAGTTGGTTGAAATCGCCCTGGCTGTGCTCCGGGAGATGGTGATCGGTATGCTCGTCGGCCTGCTTGGCAGCATGCTCTTTGCGGCGGTTCAGACCGGCGGTAATCTGATCGGTTTTCAGATGAGTTTTTCCGTGGCTAACGTCGTCGATCCGGTAACTAGTATGCAGGTGCCGTTGATTTCTCAGTTCTATTATATGCTGGCGATGCTGCTCTTTTTGGCTTTTGGTGCGCATCGCTTGGTTTTTAAGGCCCTGGCCGAGAGTTTCACTTTGATTCCGCTGGCCGGTTTTACCCCGGGTGAGGGTTTGCTGGAGTTGATGCTGCGTTACTCGTCGGCGATTTTTTCAACCGCGATCAAGATTGCCGCACCTTTGATGGCGGCCCTGTTGCTCAGTGATGTAAGTCTTGGAGTCGTGGCCAGAACCGCGCCGCAAATGAATATCTTTATTATCGGAATGCCTTTGAAAATTCTCTTGGGCATGCTCTTGATGGGGTACTCTTTTCCCTACCTGAGCACCATGCTTGGCGGGCTTTACCGACTCCTCTTTAATGATATTATGCTCCTGCTTAGAGCCTCAGGGGGAGGCTGATAATGGCTAAAGACCCGAGTAAAACCGAAAAGGCGACCGGGAAAAAACTTGGTAAATCTCGGGAGGAGGGGCAGGTTGCCAAGAGTCAGGATGTTTCATCAGCCTTTATCCTGATTTTTGGTCTCGCTTACCTTTTTTTTGCCGGTGACCGTTTTTTTGCTGCACCGGCCGAACTTATGCGCTATTTTTTTCAGGAGTCTATGTTTCTTGAGGCCAATCCGGCGATGGTCTATAATTTACTGCTGCTGACTCTTCGACAGATGTTTTTTCTGCTTATGCCTTTTATGTTGTTGTTGCTTTTTGTCGGCTTGGCTGCAAATTTGATGCAGGTGGGGTTCAAAATAACCCCGAAAGCGATGAAGCCAAAATTTTCTAAGTTTAATCCGGTCAGTGGTTTCAAAAGTAAATTTCTTTCCCTTAGACCGCTGGTTGAATTGGTGAAATCATGCCTTAAAATAGGTTTGCTTGCTTATATTGCTTATAGTGTCTATCGGCAGAATTTTGCCGGTTTTTTCACTCTGACCAATCAGCCGGTGGGTATGACTCTTGCCTTTATCGCCCGGGTTGCTTTTCAGATTCTCTGGCGCTGCGGGTTGTTGCTGCTACTGCTGGCATTTTTTGACTACGTTTATCAGCGTTGGGACTTTATGGAGAATCAGAAAATGAGCAAGCAGGAGGTCAAGGATGAGATGAAGCAGGCGGAGGGTGATCCGCAGGTTAAATCTCGCATTCGCAGTATGCAGATGAGTGCAGCCCGTCAGCGCATGATGCAGGATGTGCCGAGAGCTGATGTCGTGATTACCAATCCGACTCATATTGCTGTGGCCCTGCTTTATGATCAGGATGGTTCCGAGGCTCCGTTAGTGGTGGCCAAAGGGGCCGGTCTGATAGCCGAAAAGATCAAGAAACTTGCCCGCGAACATGGCGTTCCGGTGGTTGAAAATAAAGCTTTAGCCCGCCTACTCTTTAAAACCGTGGCCCTTAACCAGATGATTCCCGAGACTCTCTATCAGGCGGTAGCCGAGGTCCTGGCCTATATCTACCGTCGTGATGGAGCTCAGGCGAGTGCGTAATTATAATGGCTGAATCAGCAAATAAAACATCTTTTTTGGGTATGATCGCGAACAAGGATGCGATCATGGCTTTTGCCGTGATCGCTATCTTGATGATTATGATCGTGCCCTTGCCGACGATCTTGCTTGATACCTTTCTATCGATGAATATTTGTGTTGCCATCATTATCCTGCTGATCTCGCTCTACCTGCTTAAAGTTTTGGAATTTTCGATTTTCCCGGCCCTGTTATTGGTGGTCACTCTCTTTCGGCTCTCATTGAATGTGGCTTCAACCCGCCTGATTCTGCTTAATGGAGATCAGGGTACTGATGCTGCCGGTCAGGTGATTAAGGCCTTTGGCCAATTTGTTGTCGGTGGTAACTATGTTGTCGGAACCATTATCTTCGCCATCTTGGTAATTATTAATTTTATGGTTATTACCAAGGGTTCCGGTCGGATTGCGGAAGTGACGGCACGGTTTACTCTGGATGCTATGCCGGGTAAACAGATGGCCATCGATGCTGACCTTAATGCGGGCATGATCAGCGAAGATGAAGCTCGGGGGCGGCGTCTGGAGATTCGTCGGGAAGCCGATTTTTTTGGCGCTATGGACGGTGCTGCCAAATTTGTCAGCGGTGATGCTATAGCCGGTATTATTATTACCCTGATCAATATTGGGGCCGGTTTTGTGATCGGCGTTATGCAGCAGGGGATGTCAGCGGCTGAGGCGGCGGCTACCTATACGACGTTGACGGTCGGCGATGGTCTGGTCAGTCAGATTCCGGCTCTGATTATCTCGACGGCTTCCGGTATTTTGGTTTCACGCTCCGCTGCGGAAGGCAGTATGGGGAGTGATCTGGTGCGCCAGGTAACCGCCTATCCTAAGGTTTTGAGTCTGGCTGCTGTGGCTCTTTTGGTCTTTGCCTTGATTCCGGGTTTGCCTAAACTCTCATTTTTTTCACTGGCGGCGCTGGTCGGGCTGGTCGCATTTCTCATAAACAAACAGCAGGTGACTGAGAAAGAGGCCCAGGCTGAGATGGTTGAACGAGAGCAGGAGCAGGCCGAAACCGCGAGTAAAGATGAGCCTGAAGCGGTTGAAAAACTGTTGGTCATGGATACTATGGAGTTGGAGGTCGGTTATGCCTTGATCGCTCTGGTGGATGAAGCCCAGGGTGGAGATCTGTTGGAACGGATCAAGTTGATCCGACGTCAGTTTGCGATTGATCTGGGGATTGTCATGCCTTCCATCCATATTCGTGATAATCTTCAATTAAAGCCCAATGCCTACTCTTTCAAAGTCAAAGGAAATGCCGTGGCCGAGGGTGAGATTTTGGTGGGTTACTGTCTGGCTATGGGCAGTGATGGTAAAAGTCCGGAAATCAGAGGAATCTCAACGACTGAGCCGGCTTTTGGCTTGCCCGCCATGTGGATTGAGGAGCGCGAGCGCGAACACGCCCAGCTGGCGGGTTATACAGTGGTTGATCCCTCGACCGTGGTTGCGACTCATCTGGTCGAGAAGATCAAACTTTTTCTGCATGAACTGCTCAGTCGTCAGGATGTTCAGAAATTGGTCGAAAATCTGGCTCTGCGTTATCCTAAAGTGGTGGATGATATTGTGCCTTCGGTGGTGCCTTGGGGAACCTTGCAGAAAGTTTTGCAGAATCTCTTGCGAGAGCAGGTTTCGATTCGAGATTTAATGACGATCTTAGAGACTATGGCTGACTATAGTACTCAGGTTCGGGATGTCGATGTTCTGACCGAATATGTGCGTCAGGATCTCTCGCGCACGATTGTCGGCGGCTATCTTTCCGAGGGCAATCGCCTCTATGTGACCACCCTTGAACCGGCTCTGGAGGAGCAGATTAATGCCTCTATTCAAAGAACCGATCATGGGGCTTTTTTAACTCTTGATCCGGGAATCGTTTATGCTATGGTTGAACAGTTTCGGAATCTTCAGGAGAAATTTGACCAAGTTTCAGCCAAGCCGGTATTGCTCTGTGTGCCGATTGTTCGTTTTCACTTAAAGCGTCTGTTGGAGCGATTTGTTCCCGGTCTGGCGGTTCTTTCACACAATGAAGTGCCTTCACAGGTGACGGTTCAAGCCTTAGGACGGATCAGCAGTAGTCCCGGAGGCGGCAGTGCGGGTTAAGCGTTTTTACGGTAGGGACAGTACGGCGGCCTTAAATGCGGTAAAACTTGCTTTTGGTCAGGATGCGGTTATTTTGGAGACGGTCAAGCTGCCGGAGGCCGAAGTTGATTCACGAATTGAAATCCTGGCTGCGATTGATTATGATCCCACGCTCAACGTTGTCACGAGAACGATAAAAAAAACCGCAAAGATTGATAAAAAAGGGAGTGTTTGTGAACTCGAGATAAAACCTGAACCCGGTTCAGGTGCAGGTTTGAAAAATGATGATCGTTTTGTCGACCGTCCGCTTGAGGGTGGTGTCGGTAAGTCTGAATATGATCGGTTGCGTCAGGAGCTCTCTCAGGTTAAAGGTCTAATGGGTCGTCTGTTGGTTGGTAGTGGTCTTAACGACGGCTGGACACAGCCCTGCTTTGCCGAGTTGCTGAATCAATTGCTGGCGTGCAAGGTAAGTTCCGAGATTGCTCATGATTTGTTGACTAAAACCCACGCTAAGATCAGTGGGCAGCTTACGCCCGAAAGATCGGAAAGCTATATCATGGCTTTAGCTAAAGCGACTCTGGCGCGTCAGCTGATGGGGCGGGTGGCAGTGCTTGAACGGGCGGAGATGGCGCGGGTTATTACATTGGTGGGCCCGACCGGTGTGGGTAAAACTACAACTCTGGCAAAACTTGCCGCCTCTTTTATGGCATCCGGTGAGCGCGTTGCCCTGATCTCGGTCGATACTTTTCGCTTAGGCGCGGCCGAGCAGATTCGAGAATATGGCCGTCGTCTTAATGCCCCGGTTGAAATTGTTAAAGAACGCCGGGAGTTACTTGACGCACTCAATAGTTTTGCCGGTTTTGATCGGGTTCTGGTCGATACTATGGGGCGCAGTTCGCGCGACCATGCGGGCTTAGCCGCTCTTTGCCGGGTTTTAAAAGTTGTAACCGGTGATACCTTTCTGGTTTTACCGGCGGCCCTGCAGGAAGAGGATCTGTTGGAAAACCTGGTTCACTTTCGCCCTTTTAGCTGCCGGGCTCTGCTCTTTACAAAACTCGATGAAACCCTGTGTTACGGCTCAATTCTCAATGGTTTAAGCTATGCCCGTTTGTCCTTGAGTTTTTTTACTGATGGTCAGCAGGTGCCCGATGATCTCGAAACTGCCAGTGCCGAGCGCTTAGCGGATTTGTTGTTGGATATTGTGTAAATTATTAATTTTTGAGGTATATTTTATGGATCAGGCGTCGGCATTGCAAAAATCAACTTCGTCAGTGAAGGTGATTGCCGTGGCCAGCGGTAAAGGTGGGGTCGGTAAAACCAATACGGTTATTAATTTGGCCACCTCCCTGGCAGCTATGGGCGATCGAGTGATGGTTCTCGATGCTGATCTGGGCTTGGGCAATCTCGATGTCATGCTGGGCTTGGCCCCGGAGTATAATCTTCAGCATCTTTTTTCCGGCGAGAAAAATCTCGATGAAATAATTGTCGAAGGGCCCCGGGGGATTAAAATTATTCCGGCCGCTTCCGGGATCCAGGAAGTGACCCACAGCGGCACTCGGGAACAGAGTATCCTGATGGAACAGATGAGTCCGTTTGCCGAGAAGATCGATTATCTCTTTATCGACGCGGCAGCCGGAATCTCCGATATGGTGACCAGTTTTGTCAGGGCGGCCGATGCGGCATTGATCGTGGCGACTCCGGAGCCCACCTCGATGACTGACGCCTACGCCCTGATGAAGGTACTTTGTAACCGCTATGGAGAGAAAAAATTCTATCTTCTGCTTAATCAGGTTTCCGGTGAGTCGGAAGCCCGGCGGGTTTACACTCATTTGAGTCGGGTTGGTGAAAAATTTCTTGACATCACATTGGTTTTTTTGGGATATATTCCAAAAGATACGAACGTGCCGATGGCCGTGTGCCGGCAACAGGCGGTGGTCGAGTATAAATCTGAATCGCCGGCCGGTCAGGCATTTGTTGAGGTGGCCCGGCGTTTGCGGAGGTTGCCGCTGCGTTCGAAAAGTGGTGGTTTGCAGTACTTCTGGCAACGTTTAATTGATGGCTAAAGTCGTGACTGAAAGTGAGGCCGGAAATTTTATTCTGGAAGAGGAGGTTCTGCTCAAAGAGTATCTGCCTCTCATCCAGCGTTTGGCCTACCGCCTGGTGTCGCGTCTGCCGGAGAGTGTTGAGGTTGATGATCTCATCAATTCCGGGGTTCTCGGGTTGCTTGATGCGGTCGGTAAATTTGATCCGGGGCGTAATATTCAGTTTAAAACCTATGCTGAATTTCGCATTCGTGGAGCCATGCTCGATGATTTGCGGAGCCAGGATTGGGCCTCGCGAAGCTTACGCAACGACTGTAACCTGTTGGAAAGCGCTTATGCTTCACTGGAGCATAAACTGGGGCGTTCAGCGGAAGATCATGAGGTTGCTGAGGCGCTTGACCTGGATCTGGAAGAGTTTTATAAACTCATGGGTCGGGCTCGCGGTATCTCTTTAGTTAATTTCGAGGATCTGGCTGCTTCCGAGTCTGATGCCCGCAATCCTCTGGAGATGATCGCCCTGATTGAGAACGATGATCCTTTTGTTCTCTTTAAAGATCGGGAGTTGCAGCAGTTTCTCGAAGAGGCGATTGACAATCTTAAGGAGCGTGATCGCATAGTCTTGCAGCTCTACTATTTTGAAGAGCTTAATCTGAAAGAGGTCGGCATGGTACTTGATGTCAGTGAATCACGGGCCTGTCAGATGCGAACCCAGGCGATTGTTCGCTTGCGCAACAAGATAAAAACCTTGCGTCGCCAAAAAATTTCGGTTAAAGGGTAGACATAAGACGATGGGGTCACTTAAAGCTGTCCATTGTTGATTTTATATATTTACACAGAGGGAAAGCAATATGGATAAGAATATGAAGATTATTGTGGTTGATGATTTTTCGACAATGCGGCGGATCATCAAAAATATTCTTCGTCAGCTTGAATTTACTAATGTACAGGAAGCCGACGACGGTGCCACAGCTTGGCCGAAAATTCAAGCCGAGCCCTTTGATCTCGTTATTACCGATTGGAATATGCCGAAAATGTCCGGGTTAGAGTTACTCAAGAATATCCGCAATGATGAAAATCTCAAGGACACGCCGGTTCTGATGGTGACGGCTGAAGCTTTGAAGGAAAATATTATTGAAGCGGTAAAGGCCGGGGTCAGCAATTATATCATCAAACCATTTACCGCTGAAACCATGCAGGAAAAAATGGAAAAGATTTTTGGCGACTGATCGTAAGTTGTGCTGTTGCTTGTGGACAATGTATTAAAGGTGGGAGCTTAAGGCAGCAAATGTTGTTGGCAGCTCCCACCTTTTTTTGTATTTAGGTTGATCCTTTATGGCTGATTTTTTCTCTCGTTATCATTTTCGCTCTTTCCTGGAGGCCTTTGTCGATCCCGTCTGGGTTGTCAATCGCAGTTTTCGTTTGGTTTATATGAATCCGGCGGCGGTGAAAAAATTCTCTCTCAATGTTGATCATGTGGTCGGCAAATTCTGTCATCAGGCCCTTTTTGAGAACAATTCGCATTGTCCTTTCTGCTCTCTTGAACAGGTTTTTTCATCTGGAGAGGCAAAAAACAGAAACTTTACCATGCTTGACACCGATGGGCGCAACCATGTTTATGCCTTGGGTAATTATCCGTGTTCGGGGATTAATGGTGAGGTCGATTACGTCTTGGCGGTCTGCGTTGATAAAAGTGAAGGGGCCGATCTTTTTGCCGAAATTTCACGTCTTCAGGGCCTGGCGGCAATGGGTGAGTATAGCGCTGAATTAAGTCATGAAATTCGTAACCCGCTAAATTCAATTGAGATTCAGATGTCTTTGTTGCAGAGGATGGCGGCTCGGCTTCCGGTAGCCGATGCGGCCGCTTTTCTCAAGGTGGTTGATGTTGTCAGGGCCGAAAGCCGGCGCCTTAATTCTCTGGCCGGTGACTTTCTCCAGATTCAGAAGAGCCGCCGTTTGATCTTGGCCGATTGTGATCCTTTTGCTGTGGTTAGAAGTGTTGCCCAATTGCTCCGGGAAGAAGCCCTGGAAATTCATGTTGATATCCGTTTGCGTTTGAGTGAAGAATCGGTCTGGTTGCGGGCGGATAGTGATAAATTGCAGCAGGCCTTTATGAATTTGATGAAAAATGCTCTGGAGGCGTTAGCGGAAGGGAGGGGTGCAGAGGCTTTTCTGGAAGTTGAAGGTAGGCTTGAAGATAATCAAGTGGTGCTTACTTTCGCCGATAATGGTCCAGGTATTCCTTTTGCCCGGCAAGCGAAGGTTTTTGATCTGTTTTATACGACCAAAACCGGTGGCACCGGTATCGGGCTGCATTTGTGCCGTGATGTGATTCGTGCTCATGACGGCGAAATATCTTTTGTCAGTGATGAAAAAGGTACTGTATTTACAGTGGTTTTACCTCTAAGGAAGTTCAATGTCTAAGCCTGAACAACTTAAAATCGTAGTCGTTGATGATGAAGAGCGTGCCGTCGAAGGCTTGGTAGAGCTGCTTAAATTGGATGGTTTTACGGTGATCGGCTATAGTCAGCCGGCTCGGGTTTTAGAGCATCTGCGGCGCGAACCGGTCGATCTTTTGCTCACTGACTTGAAAATGCCGGAGATTGACGGGATTGAGCTCTTGCAGCGAGTTCGGACTCTTGACCCCGCTGTTAGTGTGGTTATGATAACCGGGCAGGGGACGGTAAACGATGCGGTTGCGGCGATGAAAGCCGGGGCCGATGACTATCTGGTCAAGCCGATCAACATTGATGAGTTAGAGATTACGATTGCCCGGGTGCATGAAAAACGAGAACTTCTGGCCCAAAACCGGATATTGCGGGAGGCTGTCGGAAAGCGGGACGGGCAAGCCGATTTTATCGGTCGTAGCCTGGTGATGGAGAAGATCTTTCGGGCTCTTCGTGATGTTGCTCCGACTATGGCCACTGTTTTGATCGAAGGCGAGACCGGTACCGGTAAGGAGTTGGTGGCTCGGGCTCTGCACCGTCTTGGGGCTCGTGCTGAAAAACCCCTGATCACCATCAATTGTGCGGCCTTGCATGAGGGTCTGCTCGAAAGTGAGCTTTTTGGTCATGTCAAAGGGGCTTTTACCGGAGCCGTGCGCAATAAGCAGGGTAAATTTGCCTTGGCCGACGGGGGCACCATTTTTCTCGATGAGATCGGTGATATGGCTCTGTCGGTGCAGGCTAAACTTTTACGGGTTCTGGTTTCCGGAGAGTTTCAGCAGGTCGGCGGAGAGAAGACGCATTATGTTGATGTCAGGGTTTTGGCCGCGACCAATAAGGATCTGCGGGCAGCAGTATCCGCGGGTGAATTTCGGGAAGATCTCTATTATCGTCTCAATGTTGTTCAGTTTACGCTGCCCCCTTTGCGGGAACGTCCCGGCGATATAGCCCTTTTGGTTAAATATTTCTGTGATAAAATCGCCGAGCGTGAACAGCGGTCGGTCATTTTTCCTGAACGGGGGGCGATGCAGCTCCTCGAAAGTGCAGTTTGGCCCGGAAATGTGCGTGAACTGGAAAATGTTATTGAGAGAGCCGTTATCTACGCCAAAGATAGTCCGATTACGGTCGAAGATCTGCCGGATTATTTACAGGTAGTTAATGATTCTCCTGCAATTGCAAGCCAAACGGGGGACACGCAAGAGGAGAACTTTACCGCATTGACTCTTAAGGAGATGGAAAAGCGGATGATTTTAGCGGCTCTGGAGCGCTGCCCAAGTAAAGCCCAAGCCGCCCGGGAGCTCGGTATCAGCGTGCGAAAAATTGAGTACCGAATCAAGGATTGGCAGCAGTGCTGATAGAGCTGAATAGTTACGGATAATTTTACTAAAGTTATTATGGGTTTTGTCGATGGTTAGGAGGTATTGTTTATTCTCAAGATCCAATGCGGGGATTACTCCCGCAACCCAAAAGTTACTGCAAGGCCCGCAAATAAGTGCTCTTACCAGGTTATTTTATTGTTAAAAAATAAGAAAATAACCTGTAAGGCACTAATAAAGAAGAGAAAAATCTATGATTGATAACAGTCAGCCTATTAGCAATGTCGTCGTGCAGGCGGTTTTGCCTGGAGCTAAATTAAATACCGAGGGGCGATTGTCCGGCAAAACTATTGATGCTCGCGGGCGCATTCTCCATGTCCGGAATGGGCGCCGGCGTCCACGGCGTTATTCGCCGATTCCTTTTAGCGGAACCAATCGGCGTCAGCCGCGAATTCAGCGGCGTGTGACCGGAGTTACGGATAATTCCGGTGATCGGGTGGTGACCTTATTGGTTCCGGCGGGCGAGCTGTTCGATAAGCTTATCGGTAAAGATGTACAGCTTAAAGTTTTAAGTTGATTTGTTGTAGTTGTTGGTAAACTCTTTTATTTTTTCGAAGGTTTCGCGGCTGGTTGCGTGTTCGAGGCGGCAGGCATCAAGTTCAGCGGTCTGATGGTCAATTTGCAGAACCTTTGTCAGAAAACTGTAGAAAGTTTTATGACGCTCCCCGACATCCCGTGCAATTTTTTCCCCGGCTTCAGTCAAGGTCAAATAGCTGTAACGTTCGTAGTTGACCAGTCCTTTTTCCGCTAATCCCTTCATTGCACCAGTGACGCTTGGCATCTTGACGTTGAGAAGTTTGGCGACGTCCTTGACCCGTGCAACTCGTTGTTCTTGTTGAAGATTGAGTATTGCCTCAAGGTAGTCCTCCATGTTGGAGGTCAAATCTTCACGACTTTCATTGCGACTTTCCTGGTTGCTCATAGCTCGACCTCGCTCCTTGCTTAAGTTTCTTAGTCTGCCATAAGTTAATAGTTCCCCTTACTCTATTTGTCAAATAATTCCGTTTATTTCTTTTTTGCAGTAGTGGTATGTTTGTTGCAAAAATTTAATTAAGGGCTCCTTTAAGCGGGAAGTTTTGCCGCTTTTTCGATTATACCGACTTAAGGTAAATAATTAATGAATCATGAGATCTACACGGCTTTAAGCGGGGCGTTGGCTAATGATCGCCGTCAGGAGATAACCGCCAACAATCTAGCTAATGTCAACAGTGGTGGTTTTCGTCGTGATGTGCCTCTGTTTGCGACGGTCTATGATCAGGTTAGCGGCAACAATCGCCCGCCTGAAAATGGTCAAAAAATCATTGAGCACAACTCCTTTGCCGTGCATGCCGGTAACTGGATCGATTTTCAGACCGGGGCGATGCAGGATACAGGTAACCCGCTTGACATGGCGCTCGATGGAGAGGGCTTTTTCGTTATGAAGAGGGTTGCCGACGGAAAAACCTATTACACCAGAGACGGCCATTTTCGGCTTAATGAGCAGCGTGAAATGGTGGCGATGAATGGTGATCAGGTAATGGCGGCCGGGGAAGAGGATGTGCCGTTGATTCTGGCTGGAGAGAATCCGGGCGCTCTTAGTGATCTTAAGATTGGCAAGCTTGGGGATGTAATGGTTGATGGTCAGTCGGTTGGAGCTTTGCGCTTGATGACTTTCCCCGACCTTCAGGGTTTGGAAAAACTCGGTGATGCCGGTTTTGTCGAAAGTGCCGCTTCCGGGCCGCCGGAGTCGGCGGCTCAGCTTGTGGTCAGACAAGGAGTTCGTGAACTCTCCAATGTTAATATTTTGGAAGAGATGGTCAGTTTGATTGAAATTGCCAGACAGTACGAAGCACAGCAAAAAGTAATAGTCGGCCTTGATGAGATTAATAAGCAGGCCGCTCAAGGAATTGTAGGCTAAGGAGTATGAAAAATGATTAGAGGATTATTTACCTCATCCACCGGGATGGCGGCTCAGCAGTTAAATATCGATGTGATTGCTAATAATCTGGCCAATGTCAATACCACCGGTTTTAAGAAGAGTCGGGCCGATTTTCAGGATCTGATGTATCAGACCATGACTCGGGCCGGAACCACTTCGGCAACTGGTGAGGAGCTTCCGACCGGGATTCAGGTGGGGTTGGGAACTAAGCCGGTAGCGGTGTACAAGATCTTTTCTCAGGGAAACTATCAAGAGACCGGCAGCGAGCTCGATATGGCGATAGAAGGTGATGGTTTTTTTCAGGTTTTGCTTTCGGACGGAACCACCGGCTATACGAGGGCGGGTTCATACAAGCTCGATAGTACGGGTAATATTGTTACCTCGGATGGTTATGCTTTGCAGCCGGCAATCAATATTCCCAGCGATACGACGCAAATAACCATCACAGCTGACGGGACGGTTTCGGTGATCCAGGCCGGACAACCTACTTCAACTCCGGTGGGTAATATCGAACTGGCCAGTTTTTCCAATCCTTCCGGTCTTGATGCGACGGGGCGTAATCTCTTTCGGGAAACTGATGCTTCCGGAACGGCCACAATCGGTACTCCCGGGACTGATGGTTTGGGAACGCTTAGTCAGGGTTTTTTGGAGATGTCCAATGTCTCCGTGGTTGAAGAGATGGTCGGCATGATAGTCGGGCAGCGGGCCTATGAAGCCAATTCAAAATCGATCCAGACCTGTGATGAGATGTTGAAGACCGCGAATGGGTTGAGACGTTAGGTCAATGCGGGGGGATTATCTTTATGAACATCAATAAAACAGGATTTTTCAGCGTAAGAGCACCTTCTCTAGTTGTCTGCCTCCGTCTTGCAGTGATATTTTTTTTGTTGCTTTCGGCAGTTATGGTTCAGGCGACCGAGATAGAGCCGGAAAACCGGGAGCAGCGGTGTCGGGACGAGCTTATGGCTGCGCTTGAGAACGGTTTGCCCGGCATTGAAGAGTTATGGCTTGAAGATAGTAGTGAGGTGACGAAATGGTTGGCCGGAAGTGATGAGGGGGCCGACTTTTCAGTGTTGCAACTTGGTAGTTGGAATCGAAAAAGCGGCATTGTCCCGGTGCAGTTGGCGCTCTATTCCGGCAACGGCAAAGAGTCTCGGCGTTGGTTCAAGCTGAAAGTCAGCGGCAAAAAGCAAGTTTTGTTGGCTCAACGTGATCTGGTTCGGGGTGAACCAGTGCAAGTTTCCGACTTTGTTGCTTGTCTGGTCGATTGTCGAAAACTCCGGCCGGGGGTAGTCGATCATCTGCCGGAGGGGATGATCTATCAATTGAGTTGTAACCTGCGAGCCGGCGAGCCTCTGTCCGGTAAACGTTTACAGCCATATCGTTTGATAAAGCGCGGTGAGCTGGTGCAGGTTTTGTTGCAGCAGGGAGGGGTTAGAATCAGTACCCGTGGCGTAGCCATGGGAAATGGTACATTAAAAGAGATTATTACCGTAAAAAATCCAACCACGCGGAAATTTTTTCAGGCTCAGGTGGTTGGTTCCGGAAAAGTTGTAGTTGTCTATTGAAAAAGGTGGTGGGGTGATGAAAGTAACATATAGTTGGTTTGTTATTGTACTGCTGCTCAGTATGATTGTTGGTGCTGGTTGTGGGCATCAGTCAGCTCCGATTGCCGCTGTGCCGGTGATTCGACCTCCGGCCCAGCCATCTTCGGCGCAACTCTCCGGAAGAAGGGAGATGCAGTATAAGAATGGTTCTCTGGTCAATTTTGATCAAGTCGGCCAGGATGATTTTATCCAGGTTTTTAACTCCCGCAGAGCTCGCTATATTGATGATATAGTCTATGTTCTGGTTTCCGAAGAGTTTAAAGGAACCGGGGCGGCATCAACTGCCAGTGATGGTGAGAACAGTAGTAAATATTCGGTTCCCGGACTCTTTGCTCTGAAAAAGTATCTTGGCGATTTGGGAGAGATGGATG
This sequence comes from Pseudomonadota bacterium, assembly GCA_034659215.1. GTDB lineage: Bacteria > Desulfobacterota > Anaeroferrophillalia > Anaeroferrophillales > Tharpellaceae > Tharpella. Next base: position 20,837 of record JAYEGS010000047.1, read on the forward strand.
ACTGGTTGGAGACCTCACGTACCAGTAAAACCTCCGGTGCCGGGGCGACCAGTCGCAGTAACACCCTGACGGCTAAAATTGCCTCGCGGGTGACCGAGGTCTTGCCCAATGGTGATTTTCGCATAATGGGTACCCACTTTACCAAGGTAAACAATGAAGATCACTATGTTACCGTCTCCGGTATTATTCGGCCAACCGATATTACCGCCGATAATTATATCCTCTCCTCGGCGATTGCCGAGGCCCGCATCGAATACAGCGGCAGTGGTACGCTCGGGACTAAGCAGAGGGTTGGTTGGGGTACTAAAGTTCTTGATCTGGTCTGGCCGTTTTAGGAACTTATGAAATTCTCAGGAGAGTTTGAGATTATGCGAAAATTTTGTCGGCAATTACTTTTCTTGCTCTTTGTCGGACTCCTGTCAGCTGATTTGGCGGCGGCGGTTCGTCTCAAAGATATCGCCCATATCAAAGGCGTGCGTAGCAATCAGCTGGTAGGTCATGGTTTGGTGGTGGGGCTTGCCGGAACTGGTGACGATACCAAAAAAGGGAAATTTGCGAGTGAGGCGATGGCTAACATGCTCGATAAATTCGGGATTTCGGTCGATTCTTCCAGTATCGACCTCGATAATGCCGCAGCGGTCATGTTGACGGCTGAACTGCTCCCTTTTGCCCGCAATGGTTCCCGCTTGGATGTTCTCGTTTCATCAATCGGAGATGCCGAAAGTTTGAATGGTGGAACCTTGATGTTGACTCCTTTACGGGGGCCCGATGGCCGGATCTATGCAATGGCTCAGGGGGCCTTGTCGGTGGGTGGTTTCAGCCTTGGCGGGGGGGGTGGCAAACAGGCCAAAAACCACCCTACAGTCGGGCGTATTGCCAATGGGGCTATCGTTGAGCGGGAGCCGCCGTCAACCATGTTTATCGACGGGAAAATTATTTTGACCCTCAATATTCCCGATTTTATGACCGTTTCCCGGGTTACCAAAGCCCTTAACGAAACTTTTCACCAGGAAATTGCAATTCCTCTCGATGCCGGGACTATTGAGGTTACACCTCCGAGCCGGGAACGGGGGGTTTTGATCCCCTTTCTGGCGGTGGTCGAGAATCTTCAGGTAACCCCCGATAGCCGGGCTCGGGTAGTGATTGATGAGCGTACCGGTACCGTGGTGGTGGGCCGTAATGTTATGCTCGATGCCGTGGCTGTAGCTCATGGCGATTTGAGTATTCAGATTTCAGCGATGCCGCTGGTCTCGCAGCCGCCGCCCTTCTCGTTGGGAGAGACCGTGGTCGCGGTTGATAAAGAGATTTTGGTTGAAGAGAAACCCGGCAAACTGGTGGTCGTGCCGCGCGGCGTAAATATCGATGATCTGGTCAAAGCCTTAAATTCGATCGGGGTCTCTCCCCGTGACCTGATCTCCATTTTCCAGGCCATCGAAGCTTCCGGGGCTCTGCACGCAGAGCTGGAAATCATATAATGGCTTCGTAAAATATCCACCTGCTTCGTTCCCCTGCAACCTTCGTCACTGCGGCGTACTCAAACTATCTCGATACGGGGACATTGCTCCAGGCGGCGGCAAAGCCGCTTGCCGATCTGAGCTGTGTCCTCTTCGAAGCCGGGCGAAGCCAATGTTCGCACCATTTGTAGTGGCTTTAAGGTGATTACGCTGAATAGTTACAAAAAATCAATCTTTTTTCTTCTGGTATGGGCTTTGCAAAATAACTATCAGGAGAGTTTGGAGGAGGAAAAAAATGCCTACCGGGATTCTCCCGGCCTTCGGGCCTTCAGCTGGAAATCCGGCAACGGATGTCAGCCGACAGCAGTTAGAGACGGAAATTGATGCCGTGGCGACCCGAAAAAATCGGGCCGGGCGTGAAGCAAAGTTGCAAAAAGCCTGTCAGGGTTTTGAAGCGATCATGCTCAATGTGATTTTGCAGGAGATGCGGAAAAGTATTCCCGATGATGGTCTTCTGCCGGCCAGCAACGCCTCGCGTACCTGGCAGCAGCTCTTTGACAACCAATTAGCCGAAACTCTCGCTTCGCGACAGGAGATGGGGGTGGCGAAAATGCTCTATCAGCAACTTCAGGATGTGGAGGTCGGAAAAAAATAGAAAAAAGTGCTAAAGTTTTATTTCGTATGGTCGATACTCATGTCGAATGGTTTTTCCGATGACTCCAGCGAGGTGTGGATATGGGTATAAGTAATGTGGGCACAGCCCTATACAGTGATGCTATAAAGGTTCTTGATACGACTCGGAAAGGTG
>JAYEGS010000048.1:0-5414 GCA_034659215.1 Pseudomonadota bacterium
GAGATGCCGATGTCGGCATGGGTATTGAATATACCGCCCATCTTCTGAAATTGGATTTCATCCCCCTGGTTGAGGAACGTTTTGATCTGGTGACCATGAAAGAGAGCTTTGCCGCACACCCGCTCAAAGATTTCTTCGCCTTTCTTGAACCGGAACGGCTTACCCTAAAAACCGAAACCTTCAAAGGTTACGATTTCCGCAGTTGCGGCAGCATCGTTTCATGACAAAGAAAAAGGCCACTCTGAAAAAGTGACCTCTGGGTCTGATCATTACACAGATTAATTCATAAACGGGTTTGGCTAGAACTACAAATTCCTTTGATTCGCAGAGAAGGTTAAGGTTGGAGAAGTTGGCAGCGATAACGCCTTGCCACTGCCAACCTTTCCTTCGGCCGCGGCGTTCTAATTTAATGACTCTCCATAACTATTCTGTTTACGAATTGTGATATATCCTAACCCCAAGAAGAATAGTGACAAAACAATCAGACCCCATTCGTTTAACGTCGGAATAGCATCATTAACAACCACTTGTCCGCCGCGAACAGCCAACCCATATGTACCGGTGCCAGTGGTGATGTAGCGAACCTGGCCACCCTGGGACATAATGAAGACCCAGGCGGCAGCCGGAACTGGTACGGCAGTAAATTCCGTACCGGACCAATACCAAGACTCATGTAAATTATTAAAATCTCCGGTATTCTGTAAACCATAACCAGCTTGCGAGGAACAAGAACTGTCATATTCTCCGAGATTACCCAATTCCGCATAGTAGAGATGACCCATCTCGGAAGAGGTAATATTATAGCCGGATGAAGTCGTGCCATCACAGCTATAAACATACGGACCATCAACTGTGGCGGGTAACCGCCAGGCTGCATCATTCCAAGTTATAGTGTAAGCAGGATCAATATTGTAGGTTAATTGTCCATCTAGTCCGGCTGCTCCGGCCATCTGGGATGACCAAATGGCCGGAGCGTTGCTGTAATCAAGCCAGATGACTGAATTGCCATTATTGTCATCGTCCCAGATCAGGTTGTAGTCCGTACCGCTATAGGTGGCCGTGCCAATAACCGTCAAAGTTGCCTGAGCCACCCCCAATCATACCTAATAAGACCAAAACCACGGTTAATCCAATCAGCTTTTTTTTCATGTTCTCCCCCAGTTTATATTAGCTGTCAATAATAAGGCTTTCGGTTATATGACTTTTCGATACCACTTACCATGCAAAAAAAGACAGCCGAATTGCTCCTATAAAGAGGCAACCCGGCTGTCTTTTTGATTTTGGAGACAAGACCCGTGGTTTTCCGACCCCGTCTTTCGGCGGGTGTGGCTTTTCAGGAATATCTATTTGATTCTACATGCAATCATTAAGCACAAAGCACGGTAAAAAGCAATACCTGTTTTGCGATTTAAACCTAAAGAATAATTTAGCAATTTAGTGGGGTACCCGTAAAAGATATCCACAGACACTCTCAACTTTTCGGTCGGAATGCAAACTTAACATTCATCTTGTAACCCTACCCCACGAATCAAGAATTAATAGGCAGGAGATTTAGATCAAACAAAGTCACTCTTTCGATTGCGAATTATAGAATGGCTTATCCCTACCAATAGCAATGACAAGCCAATTAGGCCCCATTCATTTAATGTAGGAATAGCAGCGGCAGGTTCGTACTCAACAATATATCCCTGTTGGGTGTCTCCACCATGGCGATCATTCCAGCCATAGTAATTATAATACGTCAAATGATCTTCATTGCCCGAATCATCATTTGGCTCATTTGATAACCAATTGGCGAAAAACCATGTTTCACCAGTTACCCAGGCCCAGTTTCCCGATGGTTCACCAGAAGGATTAGGTTCTCCAATTTGATAACCGCCAAGCCAGAGATTAACAGGGTCTGGATCATTAGGGTCTGGTGATGAAAAATTGAATTCGTCAGAGACAAAAGTATCTTCTTCTATAGAGGTCAATGTGGCCAAATGACCTTGCATACCATCATGAGTCATAGTTTGCGCAGCTGTACTAGCGGCCTCCCAAGTTGTCACGTCGCTAATAACATCATACCAATGATTATTTCCTCCATCAGCAGAGCCCCACTGAACAGGAGCAGCCTCTGCCATGCCGACCATACTAAACATGAACAATCCAGTAGCTAACAACAATAAATTTCTCTTCATGTATAATCTCCCCCCTAAGTCAAATTTTTCCATTTTACCAGGCTTACGGTCAGGTAGTTTACGTGACAATCAATATGTTGATCATCACTAACAAAAAAAGACAGCTAAGCTGCTCTTTATAAAAAAGCAACCCGGCTGTCTTTCTGATTTTGGAAATAAGACCCGTGGCTTTCCGACCCCGTCTTTCGGCGAGAGTGGCCTGCACAATATGTTAATGTAGCCACCATTTAAACATAAACCACAATTTATAGCAATACCTATTTTGCGATTAAAGTCTAAAAAATAGTTTGTCAAATAAGTAGGGTAACCCCTATAAATATCCACCGTCAATCACAATTTTAAGGCAAAACAGCGCACTTAAGATATATCGTAAATACACGTAACAAGAACCTATACACAAAAAGAAAAGGCCACCCTGAAAAGAAGACCCTTGGATCTGATCATTACACAAATTGAAAAAATCACCTTAAAGCCACTACAAATGGTGCGAACATTGGCTTCGCCCGGCTTCGAGGGGTACACAGCTCAGATCGGCATAAAGGCTTGCGCCGCCGCCTGGAGCAATGTCCCCGCACCGAGACAGTTTGAAAAACTACGCTGAATAGTTACCTCCTCCTTTGATATTGTTCTTGTCAGAGTTACAATCCTCAGGTATAACTGACAAGCAAACGCATTATTTTAAATGATAGCAAGGTTTTCTATATATTCACCACGAAGAGCACGAAGAAAACCCTTCGTGATCTTCGTGCTCTTCGTGGTGAAATAATCAGTTTTCACGTTCATGATAAAAAGACTTGTTGCCAGCCTGACAATTTTAAACTACCTGGGGTCGCTGCTCTTTATCTTCGGCTTTGCCATGATGGTTCCGGCTCTGGTTCATATTTTCTTCCCGGGGCCCGAGGTCTCGCCTCGTGTCATTGGTGCCTTCATGGTTCCCGGAATGCTCACCAGTGCCATCGGCATGTTCATGGCACGACGCTTGCCGGACAAGGTTCCCAACATCCAGGACGGCATGATCATTACGGCTCTGGCCTGGATCATAGTCTCTCTCGCCAGCACCATCCCTCTCTATCTGTTACTTGACCACACCTTTGTAGATACTTTTTTTGAGGCCACCAGTGGGATTACGGCCTCCGGTCTGACGATCTTTACCGGCCTTGACGAGATGCCGCCGGCGGTCTTGTTCTGGCGCTCATTTACCCAGTGGATCGGCGGCATCGGAATTTTGACCTTTTTTCTGGCCGTCAGTTTTCGGGGCGGCAGCGCTGCGGCAACCCTCTTCAGCTCTGAAAGTCATAAAATTCACAGTAGTCGGCCGGTACCCGGCATCTTTAATACGGTCAAAATCATCTGGATCATCTATGCCTGCATGACCGTGGTTGCATTCATCCTCCTCTACTTGGGCGGAATGACTCTTTTTGACGCCATCAATCACACCTTGACCCTGGTTTCGACCGGCGGATTCTCAACCCATGATGCCTCAATCGCCTATTTCAGCAATTTCAAATACGGCACCTTCATTGAATACACGATGATCTTTTTCATGCTTATGGGCGGCACCAATTTCCTTCTTCACTACAAGATCAGCTGCGGCAACTGGCGAGCTCTTTATGAAGATTTCGAGATGCGCCTCTTCTGGTTTATCATCTTCGCATCATTTATCCTGATCGGGGTCGACATCTACATCTCCCACGGCCATAAACTGATCACATCATGGTCAACTTTTCATCTCCATTTTCGTACCACTCTTTTCCAGACCATCTCGGTGATCACCAGTACCGGCTATGCCACCCGCAATCTCAATGATCCTTACTATCCAGCTCTGGCTAAGCAAGTGTTTCTCATGTTGATGTTTGTCGGTGGTTGTATCGGCTCGACTGCGGGCGGTTTCAAAGTGCTTCGTTTAGGCGTTCTCTGGCAAACCCTGACCAGCGAGCTTAAGCAACTCTCACTACCACCCAAAGCGGTCATCCCTCTGGTTATCCAGGGGAAAATCATCCCCTCACGAGAGATCAGACGCATCTGTGCTCTGCTTTTTGCCTGGATCGGCCTGATCTGGACCGGCACTTCACTAACCCTGGCCTGCACCGACCTTGATGGCTGGCAAGCCCTCTCCGGAATGCTCTCGGCAGTCAGCAATATGGGGCCATTCTTTTTTTCAACCGAGGAACTGGCCGCCTTTCCGGCGTGCGTCAAAATCAGCTATATTTTCGGGATGCTGGCCGGACGTCTGGAGGTGTTACCAATTTTTGTCCTCTTCGCTCGTCTGGCCAGAAGGTAAATCAATAAAAAAGAGGAAATAGATCATGTATGTAGTTATTGCCGGAGGCGGCGTCGGCGGAGCCCATGTCGGGCAGATGCTGGCCAACCGCAAAGATGATGTAGTTATCATTGAACAGGATCAGGCCCGCTGTGAAAAATTGTATGCCGAGACCGGCATCATCACAATCAATGGTGGTGCCACCGACATCCTTACACTAAAAGAGGCCGGCATCGAAAGAGCCGATGTTGCCATCGGCACCCTCTATCGCGACAGTGACAACCTGGCTTTTTCACTGCTGGCTCACAGTCTCGGCGTTCCCAAAATTATGGCCAAAATGCGTCACCCCGATTACGCTGAAGCCTATCGTTTTGCCGGAGTTTCGACAATCTGTAATATGATCGAACTCTTCCAGAACAAGATAATGATGGAACTCGAAAACCCCAATATCCAGATCATCACCCATTTAAGAGGGGACACCCTGCTGGTCATGGCAAAATATCCCGACAACGGCCCGGTCGACGGAATCAGCATTGTTGATCTCTCGCAGATTCATGTTTTTTCGCATGATTGTGTCTTTGCCGGCATCCTTAACGAAAAAACCGGCAAGATAATTATGCCCCGGGGCAATGACAAAGTCTTTCCCGGCGACAAGCTTTTTCTGGTCGTCAACCGTCAACAGATACCGGGGATATCTCATTACTTACGCGGGTAGGAGTCGTTTTTTCACTAAAATCAGGTATTTTTTGGTTTTTATCGTCTTTCCTCTTGCAATTTACGTTATAAAGGAGTATAGGCCGCGTGCTTATCCGGTCTGAGTATCGGTAAATGCCCGGCTAACGATAATTTTTCAGGCCGGCACGTCGTTACCCTTTGCAGTAAATAATCCATATAGAATATGGTTGAACTGGTCGCCTGCCGTCGCAAGATTGCAGGCGCTCTTTTTTATTACAGGTGTGATTATTGTGGTCATA
>JAYEGS010000049.1:0-5413 GCA_034659215.1 Pseudomonadota bacterium
CACTGAGCGGTTTCGTTGGTTACCAGATCAATCTTGTTGGCAAGCATCAGGGTTGGTATTTGGCCGAGACCAAGTTCTTCGAGAAGTTGGTTGACGGTTTCGATCTGTTCTTCGAGATCTTTGCTGTCGCTGTCAACTACATGGAGCAGGAGATCGGCTTCGGCGAGCTCCTCAAGGGTGGTGCGAAAGGCATCAAGTAGATCTTTGGGCAAATTTTTAATGAACCCGACAGTGTCGGTAATGATGATCTCCTGCTCCCGGGGCAGGCGCAGGCGTCTGGTGGTTGGATCCAGCGTGGCAAAGGGGAGGTCTTCGGTAAAGACCCGGCTTTTGGTCAGCGTGTTGAGCAACGTCGATTTCCCGGCATTGGTGTAGCCTATAATTGAGACCAGCGGCAGCTGATGTCTTTTTCTTTTTCCTCTCGCAATGGTCCGGCTTCGGGCCATTTTTTTTAGCTTTTTTTCAAGTTTTGAAATTCTCTCCCGAATTCGTCTCCGGTCAATTTCCAGAGTGGTCTCACCCGGTCCCCGGCTGCCGATACCCCCGGTCAGACGGGAGAGGGCTGTGGTTTTGTCGGAGATGCGGGGCAATCGGTATTTGAGCTGGGCCAGTTCAACTTTAAGTTTTCCTTCCCGGCTTAAAGCCCGGCGCGCAAAGATATCAAGAATCAGCAGGGTTCGATCAATCACTTTGAGATCGGTCTGCCGGGAGAGATTATTGACTTGGGTCGGGCTCAAATCATGATCGAAGATCAGGAGGTCGACATCCTGTTCCAGCGAAGAGATAATGATCTCTTTCAGTTTTCCGGAGCCGACTGCGGTATGCGGATTGAGCTTGCGCTGCTGGGTAAAACTGTCGACTACCGTGATTTTCGCCGTCCGCGCCAGTTCCGTCATCTCGGCGATTGATTGATCATGGGTTTTAGCGGCGTTCGGCCCGACGCTGATGATAATCGCTTTTTGATTTTCCTGATCGTCGGTTTCATGGGAAAACTGAGTTACGGCCGAGCTTTCCAACGACTGAAAGAGCTCAAGGCAGTGCAGCTCAAGATTGTCAATCGGGGTTGCCGGCAGGGATTGGTAGTTGTTTTTTTCGGTCGAGGGCAGAAGGTGGGCAATCTCGATATTTTCCGGCAAGCCGACAACATCAAGCTTGATCACCGCCATCAGATCAAGCCGGAGCATGGTGAGGTCGGTAATATCCTCCCGGTTCAGACCTTCGGGGCCGAAACTGGTATGGATGCAGCGTAGTCTCCGTAAGCGTCCATGTCCCAGTCGATAGCGGTGCAGAGAGGGAATTGTGATCGACTGGCTGTCGCCGACAATGACCATCTCAATATGACCGCTTCGATCTATCAACAGGCCGAGTTGGCGGCCGCAATCGGCACTCAGCAGAGCCAGGTGCCGGGCCAGTTCCGGGCTGATAACCTGTTCCGGCAGGCAGCGGCGGCGGTAGAGTCGGGAGAGCTGTTTGCGCATACGCGGCTTAAGGCCGCTGATATCGCCGTAAATTTCCATGTTTTAGGAGATAAGGGAATAATGATGAAAAGTCAACTAAAGTCATCGTCTGATAGAGCAGAGGATGTGCCGGAAAGTTTTGCCGAACTCTGGCAGGTCGTTTGTAAACTGCGCTCGCCGGATGGGTGTCCCTGGGATCGGGAACAGGATTTTTCTTCGATGAAAAGCCAGTTTTTGGAAGAAGTCTATGAGTTTGTCGATGCCCTTGAAGATGATGAGAGCCCGGCTATGGCTGAAGAGTTAGGCGATCTTTTTTTTCACCTGCTCTTTTTCAGTTGTCTGGCTGAAGGGGAAGAACGTTTTACTTTAGAGCAAGTTCTGGAGCAGATTAAGGCCAAACTTATTCGCCGCCATCCCCATGTCTTTAGTCAGCCGGAAGAGAGTATTTCCAGCGCTCAGGTTAAAACCAATTGGGAACAGATTAAACGGGATGTCGAGGGTAAGCGATATGCCTCTCTGCTGGACGGGGTGCCGACCTCCTTGCCGCCTCTGCAAAAAGCTTTTACTTTTGGCAAGAAGGCGGCAAAAGTGGGTTTTGACTGGCCTGATTCGGCCGCCCTTATGCCCAAAATAAGAGAGGAATTAGATGAGGTCGAGGAGGTTCTTGACGGCGGCGGGGAACGTCTCGAAGAGGAACTTGGAGATCTTCTTTTTGTCGTCATAAATTTGGTTCGTAAGGCTGGTTTTGAACCGGGCCGAGCGCTGCATCGGGCCAATGAGAAGTTCGACCGCCGCTTTCGTTTCATGGAAAAAAGTGCCGCTGCCGCCGGTTCCGATCTTGAAAAACTCGGGATTGAAGAGCAGGAAAAGTTGTGGGATAAGGCCAAGATTCAGCTATGAGGCTGTCTGAGAATGCCCTTTTTCCCCATATCTTCGTTATGCTCAAAAAATTATCCTCGGAATACTTAGTGTATGCCTACGGTAATTTTTCTCGCATGCCTCGATCTGAGAAAAAATTGCTATTCTCGGATAGCCTCAGGGGATAAATTTTCACCTGTTGATAACTTTGTGGAAATGATTACTTAATCACTTGTAATTGTTAAAGAAAATCTATTTGTTAGTTTTTCAACAGGTTGTGATTTTGTGTAAACTTCAATGATTCCAGATGGTTGCCTTGATGGTGTCAGCTATCTATAGGGAAATAAAGATTTTTTAATAGTTACTCACAGAAGCTGTGGAGAGCCTGTTAATGCAGCTGTGAAAAAGTTGTGGATGAAGTGTTGATATCTAACCTATCAACTTGAAACTGTAAGGGAAAAATGAAAACCGACCGGTCGGCTGAGGCCGGTTTTAAAAAGATCTATTTTTTGTACCACTCGCCTTTTTGATTCTGGAGCCAGGTGCCGTTTGGCGCTCTTTCAGCGATTTGGGCGGCGCGGCGGCGGCCGACATTTTTCGCGTTGCTGTTCTGCTGTTTGGCGATTGCTCTATAAACCACTTCCCGATTTTGATTCTCCGCTTGCACAAGCCCTTTTCGCGGCTCATTTGCGGTTCTGTACTCAATGTAGCCGCGATTGTTCTCTCCGATTAGACCATCAGCTTTCAAGGCGATTATTTTGGGCTGACGAGCTCGCATCTGTTCTTTGACTGAGCCTGCTAAACTACCGCTTACAAGTATCAGGGAAGTGATGATCAGGGTAAAGATGGTGATCTGTAGGTGTCTGGTTTTCATGGTTTCGGCCTCTTTTTCCTGGGAAGTTATTTAGTAACTTTGTTCTCGTCGCTGGTTTCGGCTGCCGCATCAAGATCACCGAAAAAGTCATCTAAGGCTCGGTCGACTTTGATGTTGACATCGATAGTGATGTGAATCGGCTTTACTTCAACCGGAGCCACCTGCACCTCATGTTTGGTGTTACAGGCGACGCTCAGCAAAAGGGTCAAGAGAGTCAGCAAAAAAAATATTTTGGGCATGGAATTCTCCTTTATTGGATCATGGTTGGGATATCTTTATACCGTAAAATCTGATTTAACGGAAGGCGTAAGTTGATATCCAGGCTAATACCTTGAAAGTGAGAACCGGGACTGCCTGCGGTCACTCTGGCGAAACCGCCGAGCTCTTTTTTATAAATAAAGGGCAGAGGCAGATTGGGTTTACCATCAAACTGCAAATTTAAGATAAGCTCTTCGGCTTCAGAATTGAGGCCCAGTTTGGTCCATTTATACTGATAATCCTTGAGCGCTTCACGGGCCAGATCAAGTTGGGCAAACTGGGGGCTGGCAATTGGCAGGCCGGCGGTCAGAGCTTCTCCGCCACTGACTTTGATGTTGCCGCCGACGCCCGGGGTTGAGTAGAGAAAACCATCGTCAAAAGTAATTCGGCCATTTTCCCAGGCAACCGGGATGCGGCCGTTAACCGAACCTTGACCCTGGGCTTTAATTTGACCGAGTTGTTCAAGCAGTTTGGCCAGTTGCAGGCGGTCGCAGTGGAGGGTTGATTGATAGTGATCGATTGTCGGAGAGATACGCAGCGCTTGAGTTTCGATGTTACCCCCGCACCATGATATCCGGCTTTTTTCGAGGAGCAGGGTTTCAGCAGATTCAACCCGGAAGGCGAAGCAGCCGTCCCGGCAGCTAATATTTCCTGCCGTGAGCTGGTCAAAAACTAATCTTTGGTCGGGAGCGCTGCGTAAAGAGGGCAGTTCAGGAAATTGCAGGCGGCAGTTGATGCCGTTGCAGAGCAGGTTTTTTTCATCGTAGCGAAAGATTCCCTCCTCGACAATGGCTGTGGCCGATCCCCTTATCTCATTGGCTTTGTATGAGAGCCGGCCATGGGCGCTCAGGCTGCCGTCGAAGGTGCTGTCGGCTGCGGACTTTGAAAATTTTCCTAAAGCAATTGGCTCTGCCGGTTTGCAGGCGGGGATTGCAAACGTTGCCGCCGCTTGCAGGGTGCCGTTTTGGCCGAGTTCGCAGTGGCCATCGGTGATCATTTTTAACCCGGCAACCAGAGCACTATCATAACAACCCTTGAGCAGAATTTTTTCTCCCTGTTGTTGTAATGATGTGCTGAAATGACCTAGATTCAGATTGTCGAGAAAGATTTTTCGGCAGCTCAATTTTCCCTTACGTTCGCTGGTTGGCCGGCTTGCGGGCCAGTGCCAGGGCAGGGTTCCGGCAATTCCCACAACTCTAAGATCATAATCCGGAATCTGCAAGGTACCCCCCGCAAATTGCAATGTGGTTTCTATTGCGAGGCCGGAGGAATCTTTATATTGGAGTTCGCTATGTAAGTTGAGATCCGGTAGTTTAAAGTCTAAATCCGGTTGTTGGCTCTTTAATGTCGGTTTTTGGATAGTGATTTTCCCCGTCGCGTCACTTTTTTCTCCTTGACCAGAGGCTTTAAGGGCGATGGCCGGGGAATTAGCGGAGATTGTCAGGTCGCCTTTTTGCAGCTCCCAGACGGTGCCGTCATTGGGGCTGTTAAGGGAGGCTTGCCACGCTCCATCGGGATCAAGGTCAGCCTTAAGGTGCCATTTTTGCTGCAGTGGTCGATTCCAGATGAAATCGTCGCGGCGGCCGGCTAATCGAGTTGTCCAGTGACCTTGGAGGGAGGTGTTGTTCAGATTATTTTTGATCGAGATGTCAATGTCGGAAACTCTGAAATTGGGCAATTCGACCCTTGGTACTTGCAGGCTTAGATGGATGCCCTCGTTTTTATTAAAGTTTGTCGTAAATTTTAGTGTGACCGGCTGGTTGCGGGGGTAGAGCCTCAAAGTGCCGTTCAAGATGGTGGTCTCAGGGGTTGGGGCGGTCGGTTTTTTGAGTTGAAGGGAGAAGGGAATTCGATATTTTTCCCCGTTCACATCGGCCCGGAAAATGGATCTTTTGATTTCTAGTTCTGCGAAAGGCAGGATCGGGATTTCGCATGTTGAGAGTGAACTTTGGTCGATCTCTTGCTT
>JAYEGS010000050.1:0-5390 GCA_034659215.1 Pseudomonadota bacterium
ATTAAATAAAGAACTTTTTTCATCTTAATCTCCCGGTATATACAGGTCATTGTTAGTGTTCACATTATATGTTTTACATCTTATCTAATTCACATAATTTCGTCAAGGAATTGCTGTAGTCGGTAAAATGAACTTTTTACGACGCCATCAACTTTAATAAAGGAATTGTTGGGGAGGTTATGGCACAACTTGTGCAGATACCAAATGTGCAAATGTATTGTTTTTGTTGCATCTTGAAGCATTAAAGTGAAAAATATCACTTTAATTATTGGTGAACTCAACGGCTGACAGGTGCTGGGTGAAAGTTTGCATTTGCATCGGTACCTTATAAAAGACGTTTATGTTGGAATTATTCAGGGAAGCGTTATGAGGTGCGTCAAATCCCTCAGCTTTAATCTGGAAGTGTTAAATCGCACATCATCTGGTATTCGGTTGTGACATATTTAGTCGGCGGCATCGTTGTTCACGTCGTGAGGTGAGAGGTGATAATGTGGCATCAGATATAATTTTACAGTATCCTGTGTACAACTTAGAAAATAGACTCTTGTTGTCGGCCGGAACAGTTCTCTCCGATAGCGTACTTGATGAACTTGTATCACGTGCTGAAGATCATCCGGGATGTTTTTTGTTGCAATACGGCACGGTAAAAAAAGATCTCTTACGTTTTCTTTCAGAGCCTCCATACCAGATAATTTTTCACGACCCTCAACAAAAAATGGAAATGTTGCGGACGATGGAGAGGGTGCATTTGGTCTTGCCGGTTCTCCGGAGTCTTGATTATTTCAAGAAATATGATTTCCATACCTATCGGCACATGTTGATGGTATTCGCGCTCTCCGAGATGTTGGCCAAAGAATTGATTTTAGGATTTCATACTAAGGAACCCGAGACCATATCAAGCCCTACTCACGATATTGGCAAAACATGTGTGCCCTTGTCGATTCTCATGAAGAGAACCCCTTTGACAAAGTCCGAGTTTCATCTGTTGCAACATCATACCGTGGCCGGTTATGTTCTGACCAGCTATTACCTGAAAAATTCAGACCATATCGCAGCCCGGGTGGCCCGGGATCATCATGAACGTAAGAGTGGAACCGGTTACCCGCGAGGAACTTCCAAGGTTGATCGTATGGCGGAGATCGTTATTGTCAGCGATGTTTATGATGCGCTTATTTCCCCTCGTCCATATCGTCCGGTATCGTATGATAATCGGTCGGCTCTGGAAGTTGTTACAGAAATGGCGGAAAAGGGTGAAGTGAGTTGGGATATTGTGAAAGCCCTCATCGCCCAGAACCGCAGGGATAAACCTGGAATTGATGAGTTCACAGTGTCAAAGGAGAAGAGAGGTCGAAATCCTATAGGCAATTTACATGGAATTACGGTTGATGACGCAGGTGATAAACAGCGCATTGTGGCCTGATTGATTCGGTTTTTTAATTTAAAATGAAAGGGAGTAATGGTATGAGTCAAAAAGTTAAGGTGGGTATAATCGGGGGCGGAGAGACTGGTGTGTCCTTGATGATGAATTTTATGAAGTACAAATTTATTGAAATCGTCGGTCTTGCTGATGTCGACGAGAATGCCGAGGGTATAAAGGTGGCAAATGATTTCGGGATCATGACTTCTCGGGATTTTAATGACATTGTGGCTTTGGGTAAAACGGTTGATATTTTGGTCGATACGGTGGGGAAAAAGGATATCCGGGCAGCTATTAGAGATGAAATGCAGAAGTCTGGAAACCAGCATACGATCATCATGCCCGAACTGATTGTCCTGTTGCTGGAGGCCATGATCAACGAACGAGATGAGATTAAAGGCGGCAAGCACGGTTTTCAGACTTACTGATCCTGATGCACTCGTAAAAAAGTCTTAGCTTAACTTCCCCGGATCGGTCACTATACGGCAAAAATCATTGCATCGACAAAGATCACTGGAGACGCTCACCCAGCCTCCATGATCTTTGTCGATGCCATGATGCACTATGGCAAGTCCCAGTCCAACCACTTCCCTGAATATCCATATTACACATACTTTCTACGAAATTATTATTGAGTTAACTTTTTGGAGATGAAATATATTTCCAATATTCTTACCAGCGTAAATTGTCCATATTCTAGACGCTGTTCCACACGGTCATCACAACAACAAATTTACGAATGTTTGGTACATATTGGTGTCACCTGAAAATTTTATAGATTGTTAGGATGTTTTTGTTTATATTGTCTTGTGCTGTTAACTACTGTAGTTGGGTGGCTTTAACAGAAACTTCAAGGTTAAGGTTTAAGATCATTTGATAACTTAAGGAGAAAATGCAATGCAGGTTGATTATGACAAAATGATAGCCTTTCACGGGCACAGCTGTCCGGGCTTGGCGATGGGTTACAGGATGACGACGGCGGCGATGAATTATCTCTCCCAGCACCGTTCAGAAGATGAGGAGTTGGTTGCAATTACTGAAAACAACGCCTGCGGCGTGGATGCGTTGCAATTTATCAGCGGTTGCACGTTTGGTAAGGGTAATCTGATTTTTAAAGATTACGGAAAGCAGGTTTTTACCTTCTATGCCCGTAAAACCGGTCTCGGGGTGCGAGTGGCTCTCAATCAGGCCGCAATCCCGGCAGCCTTAAGGGCCGATCGTCCAGCCTTTATCGAGTGGCTTCTGAATGCCGATGAGGCTGAAATTGTCTCTGTCGTGCCGGTTACAATAGATGAGCCGGAAAAAGCTCGCATAATGGCTTCTGTAGTTTGTGAAAACTGCGGTGAAGCTGTCATGGAGGGTCGCATCTGTACGCAAGAGGGCAAAAATATTTGCATTCCCTGCAGTATGAAAAGTGCCAAATCTGATCAAGTTGCCTAAGTTATTACGAAGATGCGGCTTGAGCGGGGCTTCTCTCTTTCCGATGTGCAGAAAGCCTTTGCTATTTTCAGGATTATCATGATCAATCGTCTTCCCCTGGTTTTTCAAGGGGAGGATTTGAGTAACGCCCTGCTCTCGGTTAATAATTCAGTTGATGTCACAATTAACCGGTTCAGTGAATATTTTCAGGGTGGTACTGCCATGGCAAAAAGAGTCGAAATAGTTATCGTTGACGATAACCTGGAACTGCTTGAAAGTCTGGATCTCTATTTTCGGGAGAAGGGTTATGCGGTGGCCACGGCCGATAATGGTGAAGCGGGATTAGACCTGATTAAAGCCCGGAAGCCGGAGGTCGCAATTGTCGATCTGCGCCTGCCCGGATTATTGCGGCGACCAATCGCGATCTTGCCCAAATGGTTAAAAAGGGAGAGTTTCGTGAGGACCTCTATTTTCGGCTCAAGGTTTTCGAGATAGATATTCCGCCGCTGCGTAAACGCAAAGAAGATATTCCACTGCTCGTCGAGTATCTGGTTAAAAAAATAAATCGCACCACCGGTAAAAAAATCCGCCGGATTCCGATGGCCGTCATTGACCGCTTCATTGAGCACGACTGGCCCGGAAATATCCGTGAGCTCGAAAACGTTCTCACCCGGGCCGTCGTCCTTTCCAAAGATGATTGTCTGCACGAAACCAATGTCGCCAACCTGCTGCGCCGGCCGCAACCCTCTCAGCCAACCGCTTTCAAGTTAAAAAGTTTGAGCGAAATCGAAGCTCAACACATCACCCAAGTGCTCGATTATTGTCAATGGAACATCTCCCAGGCGTCCCGTATCCTGGGCATCACCCGGCCCACGCTAAGAAACAAAATTAAATCTCTAAACCTCTCTTCCGGGGAGAGTTAAAAAATCGTATACACTATAAGCTGTCGATAACTCTTGGCAGTTCTTCAACCATGTAAAGGGGGAGGGAGAGAAGTTTGAAGGTGCCGGAGATTTCCGGCAAAGAAAATTTTGCTTCATGCAGGGTCGGCAGGTCGGCATTGAAGCGGACTCCCAGGTCAACGCCTTTTTCTTTAATAAATACCTGCAACGATTTCAGGGTTCCGGTTTTCCCGGCTTTGACTTCCACCGGAAAGATTAAATTGCGATAGTTCAGGACATAATCAACCTCTGATGATGCCTGCCGTTTTTCCCGGCACCAGTAAAAAAGCTCCGGCTCTTCATAATATGGTCGGGCATAGAGCAGGTGCTGGCCAATAAACTGCTCACCGACCGGGCCGGAGTTAATCAGGTTAATTTTATCAACACTGCTAATGTCAGCGTAACTCATGCCGCAGGCGGTCACGAGTAGTCCTACATCTAAAAACAACGGTTTTTGCATCTTTTCGTTGCTCTCAGCCTTTAGCGGTACACCATTAGCGCCGCTATGGTAGATCGGCATGTAGACCCGGGCCAAAGCCAGCAGGTGTAACGCGACTTTCAGTTCTGAACTTTTCTCGTTTCGATCCAGGTTAACATATTTAAGCTTTTGTCCCACCTGCAACGGCAGTTTTTGGAAAACTTTTTGCATGAGGAGATGTTTGACGCGTTTGCCATACTTATTGAAATCATTGCGATAGGTAAGCAGAATAGAATTTTTGATCATCTCAACTTCAAGTATAGACTTGCTATTTTGGTATGTCTGAATCGCTTCCGGCATACCACCAATGGCACAGTAAATTTTAAGCATTTCCATGAGCTCTTTGTGAATAACCGATGGTAGTTTATCCTGAATGCGGTATTGTTCAATGAACTCTCTTAGTTGATCTCTGCCGGTTCCACCTAGAAACTCCTTAAAGGTCATGGGGCCGAGGTGGAGGTATTCTATTCTTCCCACGGGCATTGAAAAGGTGTGTTCTTCCAAGACAAATTCAAGAAGAGAACCGGCCGCAATGACGTGAAGTTCAGGTAATAATTCATAAAAATAGCGCAGGGAGGCCAAAATTTGCGGTGTTGCCTGGATCTCGTCAAGAAAAAGCAAAGTTTTGCCTGGAGTTATTTTTCGGGCAGTTTTCAACTCCAGCAGTGTAATAATTCGGCGGGGATCTTTAGTTGTGAAGCAATCCGCATAATCGTCATTGAGGTCAAGGTTTATCTCGATTAGATCTAATCCGGCCTCTTCGGCAAAGATGCGAACCAGGTACGATTTTCCTACCTGGCGGGCTCCTCTGATAACGAGAGGTTTTCGGCCCTGTCGGTTTTTCCAGAGTTTTAAATATTGCAAAGCGGTTCTTGCGAGCATGTTTTTTTACCTTATCGTATATTTGTAAGGGTAAAAATAGACTATAAGTGTTATTTTGTAAAGGTATATTGTATGGTTGCCATCGAGTAATGCAAAAAAAGGTAACTGTTCAACCTGTCGATGCCATTGTTAACGCCGCAAACTCATCACTTCTTGGCGGGGGTGGAGTCGATGGCGCCATTCATCGTGCAGCCGGGCCGGAGTTGCTTGAGGCGTGTCGTCTTTTGGGCAAGGAAAATTTACTTCATGAAGG
>JAYEGS010000051.1:0-5353 GCA_034659215.1 Pseudomonadota bacterium
TCTTGGCCAGACGATGAACCCGCCACTCAAAAGGTTGACCAAAAGGGTTAGCTGCTGCCCCGATAAACATTTTTGGAGCCCCATCCAGCGTATCTCCACCAAGAAAAGTTCCTTCATCACGCATCTTCTTGATCACACTAATAAGTTGTACTGAATCGATATCATTAACACCTTTGGCGTTAGGGTGATCACCAAACTGTTGATGATCGCCGGAAAGAGCCAAAATATTGCGAATACCAAGAGCATAAGCTCCAAGAATATCGCTCTGCATGGCAATCCGGTTACGATCTCGGCAAACCATCTGATAATTAGGCTCAACCCCTTCTTCAAGGAGAACCAGGGAACCGGCCATGCTCGACATCCGCACCATGGCGGTCTGATTATCAGTCATGTTCGCCATGTCGACATTTCCTTTAAGAAATGCGGCCTTTTTTCTAATTGATTCTGTGTTCGCGCCACGAGGTGGGCCAACCTCGCCCGTAAAGGCAAAATGTCCCGCTGTTAACACCTTCTCGAGATTACTTCCAGATTTCATCTGCATATCCTCGTTTCTAGTAAAAAGTTATAAGATGAACAATGTAGAGATCAACAAAACTATTGATCTACTCAAATCTATTTAATAATAGTGCCTGACCCGGCAGATACCGCAACTTAAGAGCGGTAATCACGGTATGAGTCAAAAATCACAGGCTAATTAACTCCATGACAAGGAACTGTCAAGTTTTTTTATTTTGTATCCAGTATCCAATATTTTTTATTTTATATCTAATATTTAATATTTGCTATATATGGTTATGAAAATAATAGCAAATGGACTAAAATATAACATCTGTTGCAGTGGTTTTTTTCTTGACTAAGTCGTCATTTTACGTCATAGAATAACCATTGAGTTGCCACAGTCTAAAAACAGATTATCACACTGTGGCTATTACCGTTATTAAAATTTCGTTTTCTGGAGGGTATACCTATGAGTTTAAAGAGCAAATTCGAAGCTGGAGAATTTGCCATCCTGGTTGAGACAGAACCGCCTAAGGGAGCAGATATCAGCACCATGCTAGCCCATGCCGAACCGATTAAAGGTCAGGTTGATGCTTTTGTCGTCCCGGAAATGAGCAATGCCATTCTCCGGATGAGTGCCTTGGGTGCAGCCCTAGCTTTACAGAACAAAGGTCTCGAAACCGCCATGCAGATTAACTGCAGGGATCGCAACCAGCTAGCTCTGCAAGCCGACCTTCTGGCCGCTGGAGCTTGCGGCATCAACAACATAATAGCAGTTCCCGGAGATGATCTCAAAATCGGTGATCACCCCGAGGCTAAGGCGGTCAACGAACTCAGCCTGGTTGAACTGTTGCAAGCAGCGCAGAGTCTGCAGCAAGGCCAGGATTTGGGGGGTAACCCTTTGAGCAGTGCCCCAAGCTTTCTGCTTGGAGCCACAGCCAATGCCGGCGTCCATGGTAAGGAACTTACGCAAGAGATCAATACGAGCAAAGATAGTATTGCGGCTGGAGCCCAATTTTTAATCACTCCACCACTCTTTGATATGGCCTCAATCGAACCCTATTTGAAAAAAATCGACCGTAAAACAACCAAAATCATCCCGACGGTACTGCTGCTCAAGTCTGTCGGCATGGCTCGCTACATCAAACAAACTCAAAACGATGTTGAAATACCCGATCAGGTCATCGACCGGATTCGTAAGGCGAGTGACAAAGCTAAAGCCTGTACCGAAATTGCCAGAGAGATGCTGGCCGCGTTGAAAGAGGCCGGTTTTGCCGGCGCCATGATTTCAACCGTTGGCTGGGAACATAAACTATCTGAAATTTTAGCACCATAATCTAATGCCTTCGTGTCTATTTTTCACGGAGCCATTATTTAATTAATTGAGGGAGGGAAAGCTAGATGAGTGACAAAAAAAGAATTCTTGTGGTCGATGATGAGCCCGACTTCTCATCCATCGTTAAAGCGAACCTGGAAGCTGAAGGTTTTGAAGTGGAACAGGCCTTTGATGGGGTTGAGGGACTGGCTAAAATTAAGAGTAATCCGCCGGATGCAATCATCCTTGATGTGATGATGCCGGAAAAAGATGGCTTTGAAGTCTGTGCCGAACTTAAAGGTGATCCGCAATATGCCGACATTCCGATTGTCATGCTGACTGCAGTCGCATCCCATGTCAGTTCAACCCGTTACTCTCACAGAGGCGGGATGAGCATGGAAGCTGATGATTATTTGCCCAAACCGGCTTCATCTGCCCAGATCATTGACAGTGTTAAAGGCTTACTCGATCTTTAAGCTATAATACTTCAAGGTTACTAACGCATGTTCCCCCGGTTTTAAATCCGGGGGAACATTTATTCCTAAAAACCGTGGAGATAACGATCAACGCTCCTGAATGTATCAACCCACTGGAAAACAGGTTTTGCAAAAGAGAGCCGACGCAAAACCAGCTATCAACAAAGAGACAATGTAGTCGAATCAGCGCAAAAGAAAAAAATCACTATATCCTGTGGGAAAAGCGGCAAGAAACCTTTAGCTTTCACATTGGTCGGCCCGCTTCAGCAGACCTTACATCAATCAGATGCAGGTTCCCAAAGTTCCGGAATTAAATATATTTTAACGATAAAGATAACGCCACCATAGGCTTTACTATACATATTCAGGATAGGACAATATTTGTTCGCTCTATAAAATTTAAAGAGAAAACAGATAAATAAATTTAGGTTCCGGTCAATTCGGAGAAATTGAAGAATTTCACATTATGTGAAAGTGGTTTTCAGGAGAACCAAGATGGGAAATGAGAATAAGAAAACAAGAGTTCTGGTAATCGGCAGCGAAGCAGCTTACCAGGAGATGATCAGCAAAAGTCTTGATGAGTTCGAAGTCTTGAATGCGACCAGCGAAGATGAAGGCCTGGCGCTGGCTCGCAAAGAACGACCCGACGCCATTGTTCTGGGTTACCTGGAATCTCGTGGCACAGCTTACGGTCTGCATAAAAAACTGCGGAGCGGCTGGATAACCAAAAATACGCCCCTGCTGATTGTAGAAATGGGTGGCGATGATAACGCTGATAAGCGTTGGACCCGCCAGGAAGCTCTGGAGATGGATGCGGATGACTATATTACGATCTCTGCTGATGACAGCGCTTCAATCTCACTGCTCAAGGAGACTATTGGTCTGACTGAAAAGATTACAGTCAGAATGGGCGAACGGGCGAGCACCATGAAAGGCAAATTGTTGGATCCCGATGATTTCTGTGTTACCTGGGAACAGATCCCGGGACGCGGTGCCTTTGAGCTAGCACATGAAGAAGTTCTTGATAACGTTGCCAAAGCTGCCACCGGCGGCAAAATTGATGCCATCAGCGTCACTGATAATCCTGGTGGTAACCCGGCCCTTTCAACCGAAATGCTTTGTGTGCAGATCAAAAAAGCCGGTATGGAACCATTGGTTCACTTGGCCTGTCGCGATAAAAACAGAAGTGAAATTGAGAGCCTGCTCTGCGGTATGGCTGCTGAAGGAATCAAAAATGTGCTTGTCCTGACTGGTGACTACTCCGGCTCCGACGCCTTTGAAGGACTGGCAAAACCGGTTTTTGATCTCGACCCGCCCAACGTTCTGCGCCTGGTTGAAAAGATGAACCAGGGTCTTGAACATAAAGCCATGCGTAAAACCATTAAACTGGCGGCAACTGATTTTTATGCCGGCGCCTGCGTCTCCCCATTCAAGAAACTTGAGTCGGAATTGATGGGCCAGTATGCTAAACTCAAGAAAAAAGTTGAGGCCGGGGCAAAATTTGTTATACCCCAGCTTGGCTATGATGCGCGGAAGTTTCACGAAATACTGACCTGGCTTAAGCTTAACAATTATGATGTCCCGGTACTGATGAACATCTACGTTCTCCCATTTGGGACGGGCCGATTCATGAACGGCAACGGTATTCCCGGATGCATTGTTACTGATAAACAGCTAGCCGAGCTGGCCGAAGAGAAGAAGGCCGACGACAAAGGCAAAGCGGCCATGTTCCTGAAAGCGGCCAAGATGTATGCAATCGGCAAGGGCATGGGCATGGCGGGCGCTCACATCGCCGGTCATGGTATAAGCTATGAACAAGTTGAATATATCATTGACAAAGGTGAAGAACTCGCGGCCAACTGGAAAAGTCTGATTGCCGAATTTGATTATCCGCAGGATGATGGTTTTTACCTTTTTGAAAAAGATGAAGAGTCCGGCCTCAATACCGAGGTCTATGCCGAGCGAACAAGCCAGCCGAAAGCGCCTTTGATGTATAAGTTTACACGCCTGGCCCACCATCTGATTTTTGAAGAAAAGAGCCCGGTATTCAAGATCTTAAAGCCCGTCTTGGGCTGGGTTGACAACTCGACAATACCGAAGCATATTATGGACTATTGTGAACATATGGCGAAAGTCTCGATGTTTAACTGTATGAACTGTGGCGACTGCGCCCTTTTTGATACGGCCTATGTATGCCCGATGTCACAATGCCCGAAAAGCCAGAGAAACGGCCCTTGCGGCGGCAGCAATGATGGCTGGTGTGAAGTCTATCCCAATGAGAAAAAATGTATCTGGGTACAGGCCTATGATCGGCTGAAACCCTACCATGAGGAAGATAATATTGCCGCCTATACGGTGCCCCCGTGTAACTGGCAGCTCTGGCAGACCTCTTCGTGGCTGAATTTCTATATGGGTCGTGACCACTCCGCTAAACGACTAGGCATCAAACCACCGGAACCTAAGGAAACCCCACAAAAATAGACGCGGCAGTTTCGCATCAAGCAATGTAAATGAATTCTCGTTTATAATACCTAAAAGCCCTGCCTCATCAATTGATGAAGCAGGGCTTTTAAATGAGGAGTGACATTGTATAAAGTAGATTCTATAAACAGAGGGCAAAACCCGACATTAGGTTTATTAAGTCAGCTGCAAACCTCCCCGAAAATTCCGGAGGTCTATCATGAGATAATGAAAATCACCGGTATATCGGGCGACTATAGCTGTTTCAGAACAACTCCGGAAAAACTAGATGAAAGTTTACAAAAAATTATCGAGCTCGGACTTACCGGGGTAAATATCGGTTCTCCCTACCAGGAAAAGATCATCCCCCGGCTCGCAACCCTCTCTGAAGGGGCCAACATGATTGGTGCAGTCAACACGATTGTCCGTCACGGACAATTTTTTAAAGGCTACAATACTAATGCGCGGGGGCTAATGGATGCCTTGACAGCCAAGGGCCTGAAAACAGCGAAATGTTCTTCGGCCCTGATACTGGGCTCCGGTGGAGCTGCCAGAAGCGCACTTTTTCTTTTGCATTGGCTTGGCGTTCCCGAGATTACAGTTG
>JAYEGS010000052.1:0-5315 GCA_034659215.1 Pseudomonadota bacterium
TCCGGGTTCCGTCTTCTCTTTCGGCTTCTCTCTGGCTGTCCATACTCTGTTGGCGGTTGCGCTTTTCTGGTTTATGGTGAAGGTTGTTTGGCCGGTTCGAGCCGGTTTGGATAAAATTGTCTTTTTCGTCGAAAAACATAAGGTCAGCAGTGATGAAGAAGTTAATCATCGTTCAGAGATTGTTATGGGGAGTTATCGGGGGGTACTTGATGATGTAGTCAATCTTATGGAGGATCAGTACGAAGATCTGCTCTCCCACAGCCGGCAACTGGAAAATTTTTCCCGGGTTTTAGAAAAACAGAATCGCAAGATTAATGAAAGTCGGCAGCGCTATCGACGTACTCTTGATGCCCTTGAAAACGGTCTCTTCCTGGTTGATGATAACTATGTCATTCAGTCCATTAATCGATCCGAGGCAGCTTATTCTCAATCTCAGCCGAAAGATTTGGTCGGTAAGAAATGTTATCAAATTTTTCGCCAGCGTACAACTCCCTGTTCCGACTGTCTGCCGCGTGAATGTATGGCAGATGGCCAAAGTCGTAGCCGTTTGCGGGTTGAGAGGCGTCGGTTCGGACGTGAGTATGTAAATATTTACTGTTACCCGATTTTTCATGAAGGAGAGAAAAGCCACGAGGCGGTGATCTATATTCAGGATACCAGCCCTCTGGTGATGATGGAAGAGCAGGTAATAAGAACTGAAAAAATGGCCAGCATCGGGCAGATGGCGGCCGGTATTGCTCATGACCTGAACAACTATCTGGCCGCAATCTACGGGGTTGTGCAGTTGTTACAGATGCGTTTTGAAGCGGCTCCTGCAGGGTGTGAAAAGGATTTAAAACTGCTTGGGAGACTTAGAGAACAGGTCGAAGCCCTGAATTTGATGGCCGGTAACCTGATGGTTTTTTCTCACCCTGAACGCAAAGAGCTGTTTCCCCTATCTCTAAATCAGGTGATTGATGACGCCCTCTCCTTCAGCCGTTATGAATTGGAACGGGAACAGGTCGGCGTGAACAAAAAATTTGCGGAAAATCTGCCCTCCGGCCGAATGGAAAAAGGGCAGATTCAGCAGGTCGTATTAAACTTGATGCTTAATGCCGCGCAGGCGATTCGGGAGCGCAAAAATAAACTTGAAGACGGTTTTATCGGTCAGGTCACGGTAACTACAGGTCTAGAGGATGAAAAGCATATTTTTTTCTCGGTTAGTGATAATGGGGCCGGCATTACTTCAGAGTGTCAAGAACATCTGTTTGACCCCTTCTTTTCGACTAAGGAAGTTAAAGTTGAGGGCGGGGCGACCGTACTGGGTCTGTTTACGGCTCAAACAATTGTGGAACAACATCAGGGCTCCATCAGCTTTAGTAGTGAAATTGGTAAAGGGAGTTCCTTCAAGGTTGTTCTTCCGTTGCGACAAGATGATGATTTATGTATTTCTTAACAGGTTGTAGTGATGAATATTGATATGATTAGAGAGTATAAGGAACTTTCGGTTTTTTTATTAAAAACTTTGCAGGGGTCGTTGCCCGGTGACCAGGCTTCGGGCAAGGTTTTGGGCTCGCTCCATGAGGCTTTGCAAAGCGCTGCCAATGCGAGCCAAGTTAAGCGTATTCATCGACAGGTCAAGGATCTGCTGCTCAAAGAGAAACCGGTTGATGTTAATCTTCTATTGGCGACTATGCAGCGTTTGAAAGATGACCTGTTGTCCCAGTCGAACGTTGAAAATGATCTGCGCAGCCTTGTCGACGAATTTAAATCACTGGTGGGGATGGCACTGCATCAGATAGAAGCTCTCTCTCTACAGGAAGAGAAGAGCCGGAAACTTTTTCTGGAATGTCAGGATGAACTGAATGGTGTCGCTACACCGTCTGATATGAGCCGCTATGTCAACAAGTTTAAACGTCTCTTTTCCGTCAATGTTTTTCTTGATGATGAGACCGGTCGGGAACGTGATGAATTGAAGAAAATTATCACCATTTTGGCGGATTCGATCTCCGGACTGCTCCTGAGTAGTGGTGATTTTGACAGCGGTCTTGATGAGTGTATCGGGCGCTTACAGCAGGCCCGGACGCTGAATGAGGTGCAGGAGATTCGCGAGCTGCTCCTGCTACAAACTCAAGGCTTACAGGCTAAAACCCGACAGCTGGTGGCGGATGTACAACAGTCGCGGGAACAGGTAAGTGATGCCAATAAACAGGTTGAAGTCTTAAAAAAACAGATGGAAAAGGTCAAGCAGGAGATTATTATCGATCCTCTGACGAGAACCTATAACCGGCGGGCTTACGATGAAAAAATCAAGCAGGAGATGATGGGGTACCAGCGTTACGGTCGACCGACGGCCCTGGCGATTATTGATATTGACCATTTCAAAAAGGTTAATGACTCCTATGGGCATCGAACCGGGGATGGGGTTTTGCGGGTTTTAAGCGAAGTGATGAAAAAGGAAATTCGCGAGATTGACGTTCTGGCTCGTTATGGCGGTGAGGAATTTGCCTTGATTCTACCGCATACGCCTTATCAACATGCGCTTGAGGTGGCCGAACGTATTCGGCAGAAGGTTGAAGATAGCCGTTTTACCTATAAAGGAAAACCTTTTTCGGTAACCATCAGTATTGGAGTTGGTACTCTAAAGGAGGATGACAATCTGGGGAGCTATGTCGAAAGGGTTGATAAAGCCCTCTATCGGGCCAAAGATCGTGGCCGCAACCGGGTGGTAGGTGAAGATGATTAAAGGATTTTAATCATGGCGATCTCATCGCAGTCGGGAAACTTGGCACATTTGAGACAGTCGCCCCAAATTTTGTGGGGAAGTTGGTTTTTGTCGATAGTTCGGTAGCCGAGACCGGCAAAAAAACTCTCCTGATAGGTTAGGGTGAAGACTTTTTTTAAACCCAACTTGATAGCTTCCGCTTCGCAGTCGTTGACCAGTTGTCGGCCGACTCCCTGTTTCGTGTGGGGCGGCAGGACGGCGAGTGAACGAATCTCCCCTAAATCTTCCCAGCAGACATGCAGAGCACTGACTCCCAAAATATTATTCTCCTTTTGGTAAACTATGAAATCACGCAGGTTGTCATAGAGGTCGCTAAGTGACCGGGGCAACAGCAGGCCCTGATTCGCGTAATGTTCAAGCGTGCTCTGAATGATTTTTACATCTTTTATGATGGCCCGACGAATCATTTTGTTTTGTCCTTTAGAGCCTCTTTACGTAAAGCTCCGGCGTGTTCTTCAGACTCTTTGGTGATCTCTTCACCACTGCCCATGCGGGCCAGTTCGCGAATTCGTTCCGGCTCCTGATCCGGGGAGAATTCGCTGATTTGGATTTTAGTCTTATTGTTTTTCGGGCAGATCAATTTATCAATGATAAAGTGTTGGTCGGCAAAGGCCGCAACCTGAGGTAGATGGGTTACGGTGATTACCTGGCAGTTTTTAGCAATGTCGGCAATTTTGCGGCCAACGGCGGCAGCGGTGCCGCCGCCGAGGCCGGTGTCGACCTCGTCAAAGATCATGGTCGGCAGTTGATAACGATGGGCGAGGGTGGTTTTTAGCGCCAATAAAAGCCGGGAAAGTTCACCGCCGGAGGCGATATTTCCGATTGGGGCGGGCTCTTCACCGGGGTTGGCACTAAAGAGAAAAGTGATGTTATCCGTGCCCGTCGCCGAGCAGGGGATCTCTTCTCTCTTGATGAGAAAACGAGCTCGGCCCAGATTGAGGTCATGGAGATGCTCGGTTACGGTTCGGGCCAGAATCTCTCCCTGCTTTTGGCGGGCTTGACTTAGTTTTTCAGCCGCCTGCAACATCTTCTCTCTTTTTTGGGCCAGATCAAGGGTCAGGCGTTCTTGCTCCGCGTCGCGATTCTCCCAGCCTCTGACTTTTCCTTCAAGTTCGTTATGTAACTCAATCAGGCCGTTTATATCTGTTGCAAATTTTCGTTTGAGACGTTCCAGAACGGCGAGACGCTCTTCGGTCTCTTCGATAGTTTGTTCGTCGATATCGAGGCGGCTCATGTAGTTTTGATTTTCTTTGCAAATTTCCTGAAGGCTGTCGATGATCTCGGTTAAAGCCTCTTCCGCTTTGGGGGCGGCGCTATCTCGGCGCACAAGTTCAGTGCTGATTTCAAGCAGGCGATAACAGTTGTCGATGATTGAGTTGTTGTTGGAATAGCTGATCTCTTCAGCTTCTCGGGTCAGTTCCTGAAGTTTGCCACTCTGCTGGTATTGTCGGCGTTGGGCTTGCAGCTCTTCCTCTTCCAGGGGATCTAAGCGGGCCTCGCTCAACTCCGTCAGTTGATGGGTGTAGTAGTCCATTTGCCGAGCCGCCTCGCTGATTTTCTGCACCCATTGCTCCAGCAGCCGTTCTTGTTCCTGGTGTTTATGAAAGAGGTTTTTGTACTCCTCGTGCATGAGTGTCAGGCCGCCAAAAGCGTCAACCAAGCGCAGTGGTTCCTGAGGATTACGTAGGCTTTGCTGCTGGTGCTGGTCGACAAATTCAAGCAGCTGGGCGGCGAGGATGGCAACTGTGTTGCCGGTGGTTGGTTGGTCATTTAAGTAGATGCGGTTGTTGATGCCGCCGCGGTTTTTAAGGCTGATATGGCGGCGCAGAATGATTTCGTCCTGGTCTCCGGCAAAGCCTAAGTCGTTAAGCTGTGAGCGGAAAGCGGGGTTTTGCGGGAGAGCGAATATGGCGCTGATAATTACCGGCTGTTTTTCGTCATGGAAAATATCGGAGCCCGGCTTGCCCTCTAAAAGGGTAGTCAAGGCGCTTAAGATGATTGATTTGCCGGCTCCGGTCTCACCGGTGAGAACGGTTAAACCGGCAAAAAAATCACATTCGAGGTGATCGATTAGTTTGAAGTTGCTGATGGTAAGATGTTTAAGCATCCTTTATTCTTCATCCTTCAAGCTGTTCTGATAGCGTTCGCCCCATTTGAGTTTGTTGCGCAGAACTTCAAAATAGGGCTTGCTCGGTGAGGTGACGAGTTTGATGTCGTGATCGGCTCTGGTAATCGTGATCTTGTCGAGAGGCTGCAGAGGGAAGCCAGCCTGACCATCAAGGGTGAGAAAAACATCATCACTGTCGGTCGAAGTCAAGGTTGTCTCAATTGTAACTTCAGGAGGGACGATGAGGGGGCGATTAGAGAGCGTATGGGGACAGATTGGAGCAATCGTAATACTATTTAAAGTCGGGTAGACAATCGGTCCACCCGCCGACAGGGAATAGCCGGTAGAACCGGTCGGGGTCGAAAAGATCAGACCGTCAGCTTTGAACGTGTTGACGAGGTTTTCGTCGATAATCGTTTTCAGATCGATGATCCTGGCCATTGC
>JAYEGS010000053.1:0-1280 GCA_034659215.1 Pseudomonadota bacterium
CGAATCATCTCTCTGCCATTTTGACCTCGCCTGGTTGAATCTTGATCAAATTCACCCCAACGATCACTAAAAGCAGTGGCAATTTTTTCATCTGAGATCAACACCGTATCAAAATCAGGATTGCTCACCTCAACCCCTTCAAGTTTAAGCAACGGCGGAGGAGCCACCGGCTGACCGCCATAGGCTAAAATCTCGGCTTCGAGCTGTGGTCTTGCAGAGGGTTGACAAAGAAGAAGAATTCGTTCACCCAACAAAGCACTCCACTTTTCGGTCAACGTAAAACGCGTAGTCTCGCCAACAATAAAGAGACCGGGCAGTTCGTGATCACGGTTTTTTATCAGTTCTTCGATATCGCCCAACCTGCCGCGAACCACCTCTTGCGATGAGGTACTGGCGCCCCAGACCACGGCCGCCGGTTCAGTTGCCAGACGTCCTCTCTTTTTAAGATTTTCAACCAACTCCCCGATACGCGCCATAGCCATGAAGAAAACCACCGGTCGGGGCGGCCGTTTCAGGTAGGGACCATAAACCGGATCCGGTTCAGGATCACTACCCTTCTGGGCGTGTCGTGGAGTTAATACGGTAAAGCCTCGAGAAATGTGTCGTCGGGTAAGAAACATCCCGGTTCCCGTGGTCGCCGCCAGCAGGCTGCTGACTCCGGGAACTACTCGATAAGGCAGAGAATAACGGTCAAAAGTTTCAACCTCTTCAGCCAAGCGTCCGAAAATTCCCGGATCGCCACCCTTCAAACGAACCACACGCAGACCCTGACGGGCATAATCAGCCAGTTTTTCACAAATTTCCCGCTGCCCACAACTGTGGTGACCACTACGTTTTCCGACATAAACAGCTTTTGCCGTTACCGGAATTTCGGCCAACAGGGAATCGGCTACTAAAGCATCGTAAAGACAAACCTCACAATAACGCAAAGCCTCACATCCTGCCACCGTACAGAGACCGGGATCGCCGGGACCGCCGCCGACAAAAACCACGCTGGAGACATAAAAAGAACGTAAGTTCAAAAAGAGTTGATGATCTTTCTTGAAAAAAAGGGCTGGAGTATCATCATCCGCGGGGCGCAAGATCTCCTCATGACGCTGACGCGGAACAAACCACTCAATATCGTCAGGCAAATTTTCAAGACCCTGCGCCAACGGTAGCAAAAGCCCAGCAAATTTATCTTCACCCTCAAGCCGAACAAATGGATTTTCGGCATCGCCTGAAAAAACCTCATCGACTATATCAACTCCGAGATTCTGAAAACTTTGTAAAATATTGCT
>JAYEGS010000053.1:1380-22334 GCA_034659215.1 Pseudomonadota bacterium
ACGGTAGCAAAAGCCCAGCAAATTTATCTTCACCCTCAAGCCGAACAAATGGATTTTCGGCATCGCCTGAAAAAACCTCATCGACTATATCAACTCCGAGATTCTGAAAACTTTGTAAAATATTGCTTACCGCAACCGACTTTTGCTCAAGTCCGAGTAGTGCCAGTCGGATAATTTTCTTTTGATTTGTTGTCATAAAATGGTTAACCCCTTAGAAAACGCTGAATCTCGTTTTTTACGTCTCGGGAACGGCAGCAACTCTCCCCGTCGCTGGAAACGGCAACCGTGACCCCTTCATGAGTAAAGCGGGCCGGAGTGATAAAATCACCGTTATCCCAGTTTTTATCGACCGCCGCTGCCAGGATACCCCGTTTTCGGGACAAGCGCAAAATCTCGGCATTGACGTCGGCATCATCAGTTGCGGCATAAACAAGAAAGACATTTTCGAGGTCAGTTTCGGTAAAGGCTCGGCGGTTAGCAGCAATAACACCTTCACTAACGGCTTGTTCAATTTCCGGTACCAGGAGCGGAGCCACAACCGTTACCTGAGCCCCGCAATCAAATAAACCCTTAATCTTGCGCCAGGCCACCGCACCCCCACCAACAACCAGGCAGGAACGCTGTTCAAGAGCGATAAAAATCGGGTAATAGGGACTTTTCTGCGGCATTATTTAAGCACTCCCCCAACTCTGTAAAAAATTTCCTTGCGGATCATAAAGGCGAAGCTCCAGCCGAACCTTGCCGGCCCATTTCCGCAACTCCTCAAGCGCCTTGCGTCCCAGATAATCCTGCATTAAAATTACCTCTTGTGGAGCAAGATACGAGAAGGCTTCGCGGACACTGGCACTTTGCCGACAGCAGCTGACAACGTCATCATTAAAACTTAAGTTTCCAGCAATCGCAGCCAGATCCTGACAACCGTAACGTACGGTATGGGCGTGGGTATACTCCAAACCGGCACTGTACTTATAGAGTTTTCCCGCCATGCAGGCGATAATCACTCGCTCAAAACCGATCTCTTCGGCAATTTTCAATGAATCGGCAATAAAATCGGCGATTCTGACAATCGAAAATTCCGGCATCTCGGGAAAATCACGGCCTAAAGCTTTGGCCGTGCGCCCCCCGGTACAAAGAGCCACATCCCGGCAGCCGACCCTTTGGGCTCCGGAAAGCAGAATCTTGATGGTTTTAATATAAGCGCTATTAGAATAGGGTTCGACATAGCCGGAAGTACCGAGCACCGAAATCCCGCCAACCACGCCAAGCAACGGGTTCAAGGTTTTTTGTGCCAGACGTTCACCATCCGGAATCTCAATCGTCAAACGATAACAGCGAGGCTCACGACCACAACCCGCAGCTTTAAGATTATCAATTATCATCTGTCGAGGAACCGGATTAAGCGCCCATTTACCGGGCTCCGCATCAAGTCCCGGCCTAGTCACCAGGCCGACCCCGAGACCGCCATGCAAAATAATTTTAGCCTTATCACAAACAAGTTCGTAGTCGCAGTAGCCATGTGACAACCTCTCGGTTTCGCACATTTTCACTTTAAAGAGAGCCTTATCCGTAATATCGGGATCATCGCCCGCATCTTTGCGCACTACGGCAACCCCGCAACCTTGATCTTGGCAAGAGGCAAAGAGTTTAAAGGAGTGCCGCGAGCCATCCGGAAAGAGAAGCTCAACCGCATCTTCGAACTCTTTTTTATTTAATCTCAACCAAGCCCCAACCGCCGCCGCAGCAACGCAGGCACCAGTTGAAAAGCCGCGTTTTAAATCAGTTTTTACTTTTCTTGTCATTAACTTAACCCGGACAAGCCGGAACTAATTATTTTTTTACCACGGATTACACTGATAACACGGATACCCCTAAAGAGCTGCGGTTTTATCCGTGCCCATCCGTGTAATCCGTGGTAAAACTGAAAAAGCCTGTCAAACCAATGATTCAATAATCGCATGCAGTGTGGCAACCGCCAAAGAACTACCGCCGCGCCGTCCTTTGATAACCACCTGGGGAATTTCCGTCGCCATGACCAGCTCTTTTGACTCGACAACATGGACAAAACCAACCGGCATCCCGATAATCAGCCGTGGCCTGACATTTTCTTCGACCAGCAGACGAATTATACCGGCCAGCGCCAAAGGTGCATTACCGATCAGAACAATGCCGCCATCAATAATATTTTTTGCTTTTTCAACCGCCACCAGTGACCGAGCCTGACCCCGCTCCCCGGCCTCTTTAACCACTTGCGGATCGGCAACCAGACAATGAATATCTTCCGGGCGATACGCGCTGTTTACCGATTTAAGCCGGGCCAGAGAAATTCCGCTTCTGATCATTGACGAGTCGCAATAGATCGACGCTTTATCGCGCAAGGCATTAAGTCCGGCGGCAACCGGATCATAATTTACGCAAAGATTATCGACAATTGTAAAATCGGCGGTCGTATGCACCAGACGCCGACCGATACGATAAATAGCCGGATCAACTTTTTTCTGAAAATCTTTAAGTCCGTCCTCTATCCGGCGAAAACTCTCATTCTCAATTTCAACCCCGGACATCTGCCATTCGATATCTGCCAAAAGATCATTCAATTTTTTATTCATTTTCAACTATCCTCATTTTTTTTGACATTAACCGGTTTACGCTCTGGACGACGTTTGGCAATTATCAATGAAAGATACTCATCCGGAGCCTCTTCGATCGCCGCCGCTCCGCGACGAAGATCCTCCCGTTCCTGACCAAGTTGAGCCCCATAAAGAAACTCACCGGCAAAACCGGCCTTCTCAAGTTCACTCATCAACTTCGGCCGGGAAGCGGAGGTTTTCATCAAAACCAAAGTATCGGCCTGTTTAAGTTTGGCGGAAAAATTCTTATCCCGGCCCCAAGCCGGCGTAATCAGCAGGCTCTCTCGGTCTTCAACCGTGGGAAAATTAAAACGACTGACCAGATCCTGAAAAGCCATGATACCGGGAATCGTCTCAACCTCAACCTCCGGCAATAGGGCGATAATTTCACGCAATAGATAACTATAAGTGCTGTAAAGCAGAGGATCACCAATGGTTGCAAAAGCGCAATCATGCCCTTTTTTCAGCTCATTAACAATAGTTTCGGCATTACTGACCCACTGCTGCTCACGATCAGCCATCGCTTGAGCCATCGTAAAAGGTAAACTTACCCGCTGAGCCGAACAATCGCCCAAGGCATCAATCACCCCACCGGCAAAACTCTTCTTCTCCCTAGCCGCCGCCGCAAAAATCACATCAACCTGCCGTAATCTCGCAGCCGCCTTTAAAGTCAATAAGCCGGGATCGCCGGGCCCGGTACCAATGCCGTAAAAACGACCAAGTTTATTATTTTCTAAAACCATAAAAAACTCTTCCCCTGAAACCAAAAAAATCCCGAAGATGCCCCCATTATAAGAGCTTCCCCGAGATTTCCCAATTTTATCCCGTTTGCTAATAATAGAAATAATTGTGCCCCAACTATCTCTATTTTATCGATTACAGCAGGTCTTCTGACTTCCGGATCATCCGACTAACCATCCCTTCCCGGAATTTGAAAAAAATCCAGTGGTATATGATGGCTTTTGTCCCCGGTTACAGCGATGGGCCCGTCCCCGATTCACACGAGGTTCCCTCTTCGTCCATTAAAAAATGGAACTGCAATCTAATTTTCCAGCTTATTTAGTGAAGCGCTTAGCAAATTGCAAGACTTTTTTCCTTAAATCAGGTTGACTTCACCATGGACATACACTATTTCCAAAAAAACAGCACAATTTTTACAGGAATTCAATATGTCATCAAACTCTAAAGTTTCTCCCGCCGACCTGGCAGCCGTCTACCGGGAAAGCGCTCTCTCCGACAAGATCATTTTGCGCCTTCTGGCGCTGAATATTTATGACATGCGTCAGAAAACAGTCGTTTTGGGCGTGAACCAACTTCTGCCGCAAGCGCCGGACGGAGTCATGATATCATCAACCATGATCTCTAATATGATCAAAAAGCTGGTAAAAAAAGGTCTCGTCAAAAAAACTGCCGCCGGTTGCGGTTGCGTCGATGAACTGCGCCCCGCCATAATCATCGACCTGATCCAAAGTGAAAACCTGGAAATAACTGGTAAAATATTGCAAAGTCTACTCCCGGCCAGCACTGAACAGGACTCCAACAGACTCACTAAAAACCTCTACTATAGAGCCATACGTGACCTTGGTATCAAGATTTTCTGCGGTCATGATGTTTTGCTGGTAGATCAGAACATGCGCACTATTTGTCGACAACATGATTATGAGTATAGACGCAACCCCTCTTTAGAGATACTTTTTAATCGCCCATTTACACCCCAACTCTTAAACCTGTTGGACAAAAAAGTGCAGGCATTTGTTCTTTGTTACATCTTGATTGAAATCGAATATCTCCTGAACCCGGCCCAACATATCATCAGGTTTATCTTCGAGAACCACCTTGAAAATTATGCCGATCCGGTTTTTATGGCCCAGGCCCTGACCAATCACACTCAATTTGAACCTGCCTTGGAGCTACTGACCTCAGTCTCCACCCAACACCCGAACTTTCCCAAAGCTCTGGCTCTGAAAGCCCGCATCACCCTGCTTAAAGGTGACAACGAACAAGCAATCAAACTTTATCAGGAAGGTCTTAAACTGATACGTAAAAAGGGAAGCCAGCGTTATAGAGCTCTGAATAATGACTACGACAGCATCTTCTTTCTCTTCGCCCTGTTAAAAAGTAACAAAAATGAACTTCTATCGAACGCTATCAGCTATATTACAATAACTAATCAAAAAGGTAAAACTCGTCATACCTTTATCTTCTACTGCCTCCTCCCTATATTGCAAGAGCGTCTTGGACTTAAGACGGAAATCTTATATGACACCTACAAACACCCCAACAACGCCTACACTGAGACCGAAAAAGTTCTCCACTCTTTGGTTGTAAACTGGATCGATTGTGATTTTCTGTGTAACTTTATAGACACTCTGGTTAAACTCCAAGAGAAGGCGCTGAACTCCGGCTACGACTGGCAGGCGGCTGAAACCTCGCTGCTGTTGGCCAAACTTGGACATAAGGCGGAGAAAAACCGGCAGCTGGGCGAAGAGTTGCACCAAAAACATCAAACCCATTCGCTGGTCGATATTGTTACCCCATTAGCGGAGTGGGAAAAAGTTTTAATCTCATTAAATGCCGTCAGCCAGAGTGCCGAACCTAAAAATCAAAAAAAGAGCGCTCAACAACGCCTGCTCTGGCATCTGTCTTACGACCCCAAGGCCCAATCCTGCCAAATCCACCCCCGAGTTCAGAAAATGACCAAAGCGGGAAATTGGAGTAAAGGCCGGGCCGCGGCTTTAAAAACCCTCTATCGAGATTCCGGCCAAATGGATTTCTTAACGGAACAAGACCGTATCGTCACAAACACTATAAAAATGCTCAGTTATGGTTATTACGGTTCACACGAATATGTTTTCGATGAATCTCGAGCGCTGCCGGCTTTAATCGGCCACCCTCTGGTTTTTTTAGAAAATAATCCGGAAATTCCAATCGAATTAATCGCCGGAAAAGGTGAACTGACAATTGAAAAGAAGGAGAATGACAAGATCTTTTTAAGTCTGGCACCCTATCCAAAATACCAAGACCAAAAGATCATGGTTGTCGCAGAAACCCCAACCCGCTACCGCGTTATTGAAATCACGCCTGAGTATGAAAACCTCGGCCGGGTTATCGGCGAGGGCGTCAGCTTACCCCAAAAAGCGGAGGCAATGGCCCGCCAGACCGCCGTCTCTCTCTCCGATATGGTTACAATTCAGTCAGATCTTGGCGGCGACCGGGATACCCGGGAAATAGCCGGTGATTCCCGCCCTCATCTCCATCTGCTGCCCTATCAGAATGGTTTAAGCATTAGTTTTCGGGTCAAACCTTTCAACGAGAGCGGCGCTAGTTTTATGCCCGGAGTCGGCGGCCGCGTAGTTATGGCTGAAATTGATCAGGAAAAAGTTCAAGCCCGGCGGGATCTTGAAAAAGAGCGTGAACTGGCCCAAAAAGTCATAAGCGAGTGTCCCAGCCTCCAGCACCAGACCGAATTTGACCATGAATGGCTGGTTGAAGAACCTCAAGATGCTCTGGAACTTCTCTTGGAACTTAAGGCTCTAAAAGAGGACGAAATTTTTCTCGAATGGCCGCAAGGCGAAAAGTTCAAAGTCCGCCGGGAGTTCTCTACCGATGATTTTTCACTCAAAATCAAACGTGACCGGGACTGGTTTAAAGCCTCCGGAAATCTTGATATAGACGATAAACTAACCCTCAATCTTAAACAACTTCTGGCGGGAATGGATCAAGCTCAGGGGCGTTTTCTGCGGCTTGACGACAACACTTATATCGCCATAACCAAGGCGCTGCGGCGACGTCTACAAGAACTTGCCGATTACAGTGAACCGGTCGGCAATGAGCTGCGTTTTAACCCGCTGGCCCGGTTGGCGATGAACGACCTGGCTGAAGGGATTAAAAATTTCTCCGGCGACAAAGCCTGGCGGGAGCAGGGTCGACGTCTCAAAGAGATCATCACGCCCAAAATCCCTTCAACCTTTCAGGCCCAATTGCGAGACTATCAGATTCAGGGATTTAACTGGCTGGCCCAGCTTTCACACTGGCAGATCGGGGCCTGTCTGGCGGATGACATGGGGCTCGGTAAAACCATCCAGGCTTTGGCCGTCATTTTGACTCGGGCCGCGGCCGGCCCCACCCTGGTGGCCGCACCCTTATCGGTTATCAGTAATTGGGAAGAGGAGTGTCAACGTTTTGCCCCGACCCTTAAGCCGCGGCTTTTCGGCCCCGGAGATCGCCGGAAGATGCTGGATGAAGCAGGCCCTTTCGATCTGATTATTACAAGTTACGGCCTTTTGCAGATTGAGTCGGAAAAACTCAACCAAACAACCTGGCAGACCGTCGTCCTTGATGAAGCCCAGGCAATCAAGAACATGCAGACCAAACGCTCGAAAGCGGCAATGCAGCTAAAAGCGGAATTTAAGCTGATCACCACCGGCACACCGATCGAAAATCACTTAGGCGAATTGTGGACCCTCTATACTTTCCTTAATCCCGGCCTGCTCGGCAGTTATAAATGGTTTCAGGAGAAATTTGCGATTCCGATCGAAAAAAATCGTGATCAGGAGGCCAATTTGAGCCTCAAAAAACTGATTCAGCCTTTCATTCTGCGGCGCTTAAAAAGCGAGGTTTTACAAGAGCTGCCGGCTAAAACCGAAATCACATTGAAAGTTGAAATGAGCCCGGAAGAGGCCTCACTCTACGAAGCCCAACGCTTAAGATCACTGGCAAGTCTCGCGGATGACGGCAACGACCTGCCGGGTCATCTTAAAATTTTAGTCGAAATCATGAAACTTCGCAGACTCTGCTGCAACCCCAGACTCATACTTCCGGAAAGCAATCTTACCGGCTCAAAACTTAAAGTTTTCGCCAACACTGTTGAAGAACTTTTAGCTAACCGGCATAAAGCCCTGGTTTTCAGCCAATTTGTCGACCATCTCTCACTTATCCGTGAATACCTCGACCAGGAAAAAATATCCTATCAATATCTCGACGGCTCAACCCCGCCGCGCCAGCGCAAAATTCGGATCAACAACTTTCAAAACGGCAACGGCGACCTTTTTCTGATCAGCCTGAAAGCGGGCGGCAGCGGACTCAACCTGACCGCCGCCGACTACGTCATCCACATGGATCCCTGGTGGAACCCGGCGGTTGAAGACCAGGCTTCTGATCGGGCTCACCGTATCGGCCAGAAACGACCGGTTACCGTCTACCGCCTAATCGTCAAAGACACCATCGAAGAACAGATCGTCAACCTCCACCACCACAAACGCAATCTCGCCGACAACCTCCTGGCCGGCAGCGACATAAGCGGCAAACTCGACGCTACCGAACTTTTGAAATTATTAAAACAGTAAAATTCGGACACCGGGATCGAGATTCAAAACTGTCGGCAACACAGTAAGCATTATTTGGAAACTTCAGACAAATCAGGCTAAAAGACAAGGATCTGTTAACCATTATTGGCGAAAATGATAACTTTCTCCAAAAAAAGAACGGTCTCTTGATAAATCCCCGGTGATTGGCTCTCTCGGGGGCCTGCGATATTGATAGTGGAAATAATGTTATCTAATATCCATTGGTAAACCGGTTCGGGGGTCGGCTGTTTCAGCAAATCGATAATCAATAACGCCTTTCCCTGTTCGCGGGCTATTTTGATGGTTAAGGCGGTGCCGCCGGAGGGTGTACCTCGGCAGATAATCAGGGTGCCGTCAGATTCTCTGACATTCAACTCGGTTCTGACCTGATATTTTTCAGATACTGTCTCCTTAAGAGGGTAGCGCAAGTCTATCGTTCCGTCTTCCGCTCTGCGGCCTTTAGGACACCAGCCACCGACCGGTAAATTATTTTTCAGGGCCGTGTCGAGGGCGGCTCGGTCGACGCCGGTCTGACCACCGGAAATAATTTTCAGGTGATGTTTTTCCATAGTTTTTGCTCCAGAGTTCAAAAACGTGTTTTTGCGTCATTACTTCGAGGCCGGCAGGTACACAGCAAGCACACTGCATGCTGTGTGCTGTTTTTCTTGACAACCACCAATCTTGAAAAACTTGATGCTATTTCCATGCGGCTTCAAACCATTTGAGAAGCAATCAAAAACATCCTGAAAACAGATGAAAGAACTTTATTGAAATACATGCCATCAGAATACTGGAGCAATATTGTCAAAATACAGCGATTCTCTACTGACGCTGAATAGTTACAAAAATTTAAGCAGCCACGCCAAAGGGTTTTTTGAGGGCTTGATAAAGCAAGGCAATCAGATAAAAAACCAGACCGCCGGAAAGTAGTTTTGCGATATCGTAAAAGTTTAACGGGGCAAGTTTGAAATAGAAAGCCATGGGGGTGTACATCAAGACTCCTTGGAGAGCGATTGAGAATATTACGGCGCTCCAGACCCAGGCGTTGCTAAAGAGCGGCACATCATATTCGCGGCGAATAATAAAGACCAGAATCATCTCATAGAGGACGACGAAATTGAAGACCATGGTGCGCGCTTTGGTGATTTCGCTCTCAAGCTCGGAAGCCCCGCCGGTCAAGCGAAAGATGAATAGAGCAATCAAGGTTCCGGCCACACCTAAAACCGTAATCAGGGCCAGTTTGCGGCCTGTAAGAATCGCCTCATCCCTCGGTTTGGGCGGGCGGCGCATAATATTGCGGCCATAACCATCAACACTGAAAGCCAAGGCCGGAGCTCCATCGGTGACCATGTTGATCCAGAGGAGCATCACCGCCGTCAGCGGCAGGTTCCACCCTAAGAGTACGGCCAGAAAGATAATCAGAACCTCGCCTAAGTTGCCGGAGAGCAGCAACATGATCGATTTCTGGATATTATCATAGATGCCTCTCCCCTCCTCAATGGCATTAATAATATGCGAAAAACTGTCGTCAAGCAGAACAAAATCGGCCGCCTCTTTGGCAACGTCGGTACCGCTGCCGACGGCGATCCCGATATTGGCTTTTTTCAAAGCCGGCGCGTCATTAACCCCGTCGCCGGTCATGGCCACGGTATGGCCTAAACCCTGAAGAATGGTAACGATACGCTGCTTATGTTCGGGAATCACCCGAGCAAAGATATTGGTGCCTTTTTTTAGCCGTTCACGTAACTCGTCATCGTTTAAATCCGCCATCTCCATGCCGGTTAAAACTTCACCCTCTATACCAACCTCTTTACCGATAGCCCTTGCGGTTTCGCGATAATCACCGGTGATCATGATCACCCTGATCCCCGCCGCATACGTCTTTATAATCGCCTGGCGAACATCGGGGCGAGGCGGGTCAACCAGAGCCTGAAGACCGATAAAAATCAGGTCACTTTCGGTAGCCGGGCTCTTGGCTTTTTCGCCATCAAGATCGCTGCAGGCAAAGGCCAATACCCGCATCGCCTGACCGGCATAAAGATCGTTTTGAGCGATTATTAAATCTCGTAATTTGTCGTTTAGAGGAACTACATCACCATTAAGCAAAACCCGAGTCGAGATCTCAAGGATGGCATCAGGTGCCCCCTTAACATAGAGCCTGGCCTCATCTTTTTCCTCCATGAGTACGCTCATCCGTTTGCGCAAGCCATCAAAAGGAATTTCATCAAGACGTTGACCATAGTGGTGACAATCAACTTTTTCGGCACTGACAAGCAAAGCGATCTCGGTCGGGTTGCCTCTGCTTTCAAAACCCGATTCCACTCTTTTAATTACCGCATCATTACAGGCCGCTCCAGCTAAAAAGAGCAGTCTCTCGACCGGGCAAAGCTTTTCATTGGCCGGGGGCGCCTCCAGCGACAACTCCTGTTTCAAGGTCCAGGCCAGACGCACCGTCATCTGGTTACAGGTCAGGGTACCGGTTTTATCAGTACAAATCACATCGCAACTGCCCAGTGTCTCAACCGAAGCCAAGCGGCGCACCAGAGCTTTACGCCGCAAAAGGCGTTTAACCCCAATACTCAAAGCGATAGTTACCACGGCGGGCAGAGCCGTTGGCACCGCCGCCACCGCCAAACTGATAGCGATAAAAGCAAATGCAACCAGAGAATCTCGACTGATTGTTTGTAAAAGCAAAAACTCCTTGCCGCAAGAGAGCATCATAACCAAAACGCATATTACTATTATGACCAGACCCAGACGCCGACCGAAACTATCGAGCCTGCGTTGCAGCGGCGTCAACTCCTCTTTTGCGGTCTCAACCAGATCCGCAATTGCCCC
This sequence comes from Pseudomonadota bacterium, assembly GCA_034659215.1. Taxonomy (GTDB): domain Bacteria; phylum Desulfobacterota; class Anaeroferrophillalia; order Anaeroferrophillales; family Tharpellaceae; genus Tharpella. The sequence goes on from JAYEGS010000053.1 coordinate 12,191, forward strand.
GATCTCAGTCTGCATACCGGTAGCCACAACTACGGCCTGAGCCCGGCCACTAACCACCGAAGTTGAAGAAAAGAGCATATTTTTCTGGTCGGCAATCTGCAAAGTTCCAATAAGGGCGGCACTCTCTTTGTCGACCGACAGGCTTTCGCCGGTTAACGCCGCCTCTTCCACTAAAAGACGATTAGCGTCAATAATCCGCGCATCGGCCGGAATTCTGTCGCCCGCAACAACCGAGATAATATCACCCGGCACCAAAGATCCCGATTTAACACTTTGCCAGACACCATCACGCAAAGCCACAGCCAACACCTCGGTCATCTCTTTTAAAGCCGCCAGCGACCGGGCCGCACCGTACTCCTGAAAAAATCCGATCAGGGCATTAAGCAAAACAATAGCGATAATTATCAGGGAGTCAACATATTCGCCGATAGCTAAAGCAAAAACAACGGCAAACAAGAGGATGTAGATGATAAAGCTCTTAAACTGATCAATAAACAGCAACAACGGACTCGGCGGCGGGGCTTCCCGTAAGCGATTTGCACCGTAACGCCGACGACGCTCTAAAACCTCGGATTGAGTCAATCCGGTTTGGTCACAGGCAAGGGCGCTAAAAAGCTCTTCTTTTGATTGGCTGTAGAAGGGTATCATCGTTTGCTAACCTCCTGATTCGGCAAAATCATTGCAAGGCGGCGGCCAGCAGAGTCTGCGTGTAAGGGTGTTGGGGGGTCTGAAAAATGGCGGCGGCGGAACCGCTCTCGACAACCTGTCCTTGATGGAGAACCAAAACCCGATGGCACAGCGCCCTGATGACTTTGAGGTCATGCGAGATAAAGAGATAGGAGAGTTTGTGTTTGATTTGAAGATCACGGAGCAGATCTATAACCTGAGCCTGAACTGAACGATCCAACGAGGAGGTCGGTTCATCGAGAACAATTAACTTAGGCTTTAAGACAAGGGCCCGGGCAATGGCGATGCGTTGGCGTTGACCGCCGGAAAATTCATGCGGGTAACGGCGCATGAGCGTTTCATCCAGACCCACCTCATTAAGGGTTTCGGCCACCAGATGTTGACGCTCCCGGATAGTGCCGAGACGATGCAGATCCAAACCCTCGGCCACAATCTGACCAACCGTCATCCGCGGACTCAAACTGGCGAAAGGATCCTGAAAAACCACCTGCAGGTAACGCCGCATAGAGCGTAACCGAGTGTTACTTAAAAGGGCAAGATCCTGATCTGCAAAGATGATTTTCCCTTGCGCCGAAAGCAGGCGCAAAAGCGCAAAACCAAGCGTCGATTTCCCCGAACCGCTCTCACCGACAACCCCTAAACTCTCTCCGGGTCGAATCTCAAGCGAGACCCCATCGACGGCTTTTACATAATCGACGGTTTTTTGCCAAAATCCTTTTTTAATCGGAAACCAGACCTTGAGGTTCTGCGCTTGGAGCAGAGCCGCAGAATTAGTCTCAGCCGAAGTCAGAGGTTGGGGCTCACCCGCCGGTTCTGCGGCCAAGAGTTTTCTGGTATAGGAGTTTTGTGGATTACTAAATATTTGCTGACATGCACCAACCTCGACAATCTTGCCATTAGTCATGACCGCGACCCGATCCGCATGATGCCTGACTATACCCAGATCATGGGTTATTAGGAGAATAGCCATGCCTAAACGCTCTTTGAGCTCACTCAAAAGATCAAGTACCTGGGCCTGAACCGTGACATCAAGAGCGGTCGTCGGCTCATCGGCGATCAGGAGTTCGGGTTCATTAGCCAGAGCCATAGCGATCATCACCCGCTGCCGCTGGCCGCCGGAGAGTTCATGCGGGTAGGCATCAAGTCGGCGACCGGCATCTTCGATCCCGACCAGCTCGAGAAGCTCCTGCGACTTAGAGAGCAATTCCTCGCGCCGCCAGCCTCCACGATGTAAACGGAGGCTTTCTCTTATCTGGCGAACCACCGTATGTAACGGATTTAACGAGGTCATAGGCTCTTGAAAGATCATGCCGATACGACCGCCGCGCAGACTCTGCATCTTTTTTTCGGTCAGGCCAAAAACATCCTGACCGGCAAAAAAAATCCGGCCGTCACCCGGATGGCTTGCCTCAGGATAGGGCAAGAGCCGCAAAACAGAGTGCGCGGTTACCGATTTACCGGAACCACTCTCCCCGACCAAAGCCATGGTCTCACGCGGATTGATCGTCAAAGAGGCGCGATCAACCGCCAGCACCCGCTCACTGCCGCTGCCGAAAGCGACGGAGAGATCTTTTATTTCAAGTAATGGTGTCATATCCTACATCTTTTTCCTGCGCCGAAAAACAATCAACGCCACCAATGACAACAGGCAGCCTGAAAGGATCATACCCCATTCATTAAGGGTCGGAATAATGGTATTATTGTAATGCAGTGGAATATTGTTGTTTAAAATTAGAGCTGTAGAGACCTGGACATCAATGGTCAAATACCAAGGATTGCCGACGCAGTCAAAGTCAACCAGGATGCCACTGCTGCCATTCTCACCACTGCCCGGAACATAGGGGTTCTGGTTTCCGGTTACCGCCAGAGTACCGAGTTCGGCACAATTACTATCAATATCATAGCCCGAAGGTGGAAAAACGGTTATACTGTAAGTACCGGGCGTATCGACAATAAATTGATAATATCCGCTAACCCCATTTCTGTCACTAACGAAGGTTACATTGCCGGGACCATTAACATCTATGTGCCCGCCGCTAACAATTGAACCGTCGGCTGAGTCGTAGAAATAGCCGCTAGGATCATAATCCTGAAAGTTCGGAACTCCATCACCATCTCGATCACCACTACCTTCCCGCTCATTACTGATTCCGTCACCATCATAATCAAGATCGGTATCGATATTGGTCAGATCTTTGGCGGCAGGATCATTACCATTATAACCGCTATCACTCGAATCGGCCGGGCCGATTTCGACCGTATAAGCAATATCGCCATCCAACAAATCATCGTTGATGCCGGTTATGGTTACGGTCTGAGCTGTGTTCCAGTTAGTTGAGGTAAAAATAAGACTTGCCGGCGAAACAATCCCTTCAGAGCTATCGCTACTACTTAGAGGAATTACTACATCGGCGCCGGGCTGGGAGTTCAGAACCACCGTAAAGGTAGCAATCGCTCCACCTTCATCAGTAGTCGAGGAACTTAAAGAGCTAACTATCACGCCAATATTCCTGGAGGTGGTAAATGTTTGGTTAGCGCCGTTCGCAGTGCCAACACCGTTTACGCCGACCACTCTATAATGGTAGGTGGTGTCGGATAAAAGACCGGTAATCAACTTGTTCACTGGACTGCCACACATACCTGTTAGCGGACTCTGATCAGCCGTTACACTGCTACCATAACTGTTATCAAGACCATACTCAAAGGTTATATTTGTACTGACATTGCAGGCATTGACAGTGCCGTTTAAGGTTGCACCACTGCTGCTCACGTTGCCGGCTGAATTGGTCGTGACAGCCGGCATATTCTCCGCATTAACGGTAGACACATTATCGGAGTTATCCGTATCGTCGCACTCGCAGATTTCATTATCAGGATCAATTACGGCCGTGAAGATACAGTCACTACAGTCGCTGGTGTAATTAAAAATCAGGTTCCGGTTCTGGCCCTGAACAAGGTTAACAATCTGGTCGGTGAAAGTGACACCGCAATTACTGGTGACGCGTACCACCACATCATCAACGGCCAGGCTCCCCGTAGCCGCCACGTTGACCGTAACCGCTCCCGACACCACATCGCCTTCGGAACAGGTGATTGCCAGGGTAACGTCTTTAACCGTGAGGTTGACATTCGTGTAACCGGCTACAGGTGTATACAACGCTACTCCAAAGGCATTGGTCAAACCCGTGACCACTTCATGCAGACCGGTGCCGTCAAAGCCCACGGATCGAATGGTCGTACTATTTGTGCTGAAATAGATGAGGCTCTCAATTTCATCCAAAGCCATAAATCTCACGTCAGCACCCAAGCCAACGGCTACATCCTCAACGTTGGCTCCGTCCAAATCAGCTTTTTGGATTTTTCCGGAACCGGGGTCCGAAAAATAGATTTTTAATCCGGTCAGATCCAGGGAGATACCAAAAGGAGTGGCTAATCCTGCCCCAATCAACACTTCCGGGTTAGCTCCATCAAGATCCGCGCGCTTGATTTCCCCATCTGCGGGGTTGGCCCAGTAAAGCTTACCGGCACCCACGTCTAAGGCCAGCCCCCCGACACCCCCCAGCCCCGAGATCAGTGTTTCCTGGTTATCACCGTTCAAATCAGCCCGGTAAATAGCATTATCCCCATTGTCCGACCAGTACATTTTCCCACCAACCGAATCCAGAGCAATATCCATAGGTGACGTAAGCGCGGAGGCTACAACCTGTGCATTCAGCCCATCGAGATCGGATTGTTGAATGGTTCCCGCAGCCCCATTTACCCGATATAATTTAGCTTCAGTTTTATCCACGGCCACGCTCCGAGGTTCATTTAGTCCGTCGGTTACGTCAGCCACACTTTCCCCGGATCCGCCGTCCAGATCGGCCCGCTGAATTGTCTGCCCGGTTGCATCTGACCAGAAAAGTTTGGCTCGGAACGGGGGATTTACTTCCACTCTGGCGTTGTTGGAACCATCGCACTCACAGACATTATTGCCGACGTCCACGGTTGCCGTAAATTGACACTCATCAACTGTGCAGTCGGCCCAGGAGTTGGTGATATCGAAATTCACCGTGGTGGCCGCTCCGGCATCCAGGGAGGCCACGGTCTCGTTGGAAAATGTGAGGCAACCGTCCGTGATCAAGCTTAGCTGGAAAGCGGTTGCGGTTGCGTCTCCCAAATTCTGAACAGTAACTTCCACGTGGCCGGAGATAGCATCACCAACGCAACCAACATCGGTAAAATCAATGTCCGAAACATTCAGATCCGGAATTTGGGCCGTATAAGCAGTCGCCGTGAAGGTGTTGTCCGATTCCTGGCACTCGCATTCCATATCGTCACTGTCCACTTTGGCGGTAATTGTGTAAGTGGTACCATGATTCGGTTGCCAGGTGCTGGTCTCAATCGTCACATCGACATAGTTGCCGGAACCGATGGCTCCGCCGGAGTAACTGCCTGAACCAGACCAACCATGACCGTCATCGGTAATGGTGACGGTGAAATTTTCGCTGGTAAAACCATCTCCCTGATTTTGCACCCGCACCGTAATGGATCCGGAGTAGGCACCATCTCCGTCACAGGTGATCTCCGGGGTAATTTCGGTGATAACCAAATTGGAGGTCAGGAGTGTGGCTGTGGAAGCTGCAACCCAATTCCCAGAAGTACAATCATAGCCTTGGGTGGTTGGATCGCCGTCGAAAGCTTCTGCTCCAACGCCGCAAGCCCAGAGGGCCTGGACATTATTTTGCCGCAGGTTGGTATTGCAATCATCCTGATTGGGAAGATTGTCGGGATTAAGTGTACCCACCAGAGTAAACACCGCAGTACCCCCGGCGGCAAGATTATTAACCTCCCACCCGTAAACCCCGCCACCCATATCAATGGGATCGCCGGACTGGCCGGTTCTAACATCGATCCAGGCTCCGGGCCTATCCTCTACCCGCACCACCTGAGCATTACCCGTACCGTTATTGGTAACCGTGATAGTCAAAGGTTGCGGAGTAGCACAATTAACCTGGCTGGTAATTGGGGTCTGGGTAAGGTTTAGACTGGGAGATAGGGCGGTCAGCTGCCGGCTACTGGAAACGTTATACTGATTAGCGTCGCAACAGTCGTAATAATAGAGGTCAAATTTCAGATCAGCCGTGGTGTAACAGGCGCTCTGCACGCTAAATCTTAACACCAGCGTATCGTTACCTCCATCCGCTTGAATGGTATCGGCAATATCATTGCCCTTGTCCCCGATATCATTCCAGGTAAGCACCGAACCGCTAATAGATGGATTTGCTATCCCTGCAAAGCTGGCTATGGCACTGGCTCTGTCAGCACCCAACCCGCTCTCGGAGGAACTATTATTGTAAATCAAACCAGAGGGCAAAGTGATGACACAATCAACATTATGGGCATCTATAGATCCAGCATTCTCTATAACCACGGTCAATACCGTAGAGTGGGCGCAAGAGTTAATACTGGTAGGAATCATCTCGATTGATGAAAAACTCATATCCGGTTCACGAGTCTCAGTGCGTTCGTCGTTAAAGCCATAGGGACTAAGGCAGAGTAAATTATCAGGCGCAACATGGCCAGGTTTAGTCGCTGAAGATCCATCCGCACTCCCGCAACCCCAATAAGCCGTTACGCTATTAGTCAGATCGGGGCTACATGGTACAGAGTCGGCTGTGGCATTCAAGGTCAGCGTTACAGTGGTACCGTGCGGAACATTTTTCAGCTCCCAGGCGACTGTTTGCCCTACATTGGTACCATCATCAACAGTATAAGGCGGGTCACCAACAGAAGAAGTATAGGTGAAGGCATTGCCCATGCTCTCCTCCACCCAGATAATGGGCAGGGTGTAGCCACTATCGTTGGTTACGTCAATGGTCCACTGGATAGATTCGCCGCAACCAATGGGGTCATCGGCACGGGTTTGTTGAACCTCAATAACCGGGGTATTAAAAACAGTGGTAAATCTGTTGACAGTGGCATTAAACAGATCGGCACAAGGATTTTCATACTGAGTGGACACTGTAATATCGCCACCCGTAAAGAGGCAGTCAATAGCCAAACTGAACTCGATTTCAATTGTGTCTCCGGAATTAACGACTGCTAAGGTTGTAATTTCGCCACGGCTCCAGACCAGTGGTGAAGTTGTTGGGCTGGGGTCGCAGGACACATCAGGCCCGTTCCAAGCTCCATTATTTAGGCGCCAGCGAGTGCTACCGGAAACGTAGGTCAAATGTGGGGGCAGGGTCTCGGTGACCTCTAAGTTGTAGAGCGTGACCTGACCGCTGTTTCTGAGAGTGATAACTCCTGATGTCGAACTGGAACAGGCATTTACGCCATCGGGCGAATCAATTGTAGTAGTATTGATCAGATTAGGGGTCGGGTTCGTAACAATAGAGCTGTCCGTAATGTCACTCTGGCAATCCATACCGATACAACCCCAATTGGCAGTAACGTCATTGGTCAGGTTGCTGCAATCTATCTGATTGGCGATAAAGGTAATCTGCCGCCGCTCTCCGGCGGCCATCGAAGTTATTTCCACGGATGCGCCGTTGATGGCCCCGCCATAATGATCCAATGAATCATTAATGGTTACCCCGGACATATTATCCACCACAATCGGGTTAACACCGGGTTCGTACTGCAGGCCGCTCCCCAGCACATCATCGACCCAGACATTGTAAGCGGTACCGGTGCCGCGGTTGGTGAGGTAAATTTCCCACTGCACAATATTGCGGTCGGCGTAATAAATCTCCGGTGTTTTTTCAATCAATAAATCACCGCTTAAAATGATGACCGGAGTTTCAGCGGCAACCACAGAGCAGAGTTCATCAGAGTTTGCATCATCGCTACAGAGATCGTCATAATATGCAGTGGCTTTCAACTCGCCACTACCACTACAGCGTTTTTGTACATCCAGTTGCAAAGTGGCCGATTGCCCCAAACCGCTAAAAACGTCGTTAAACGTCCAGACATAATCACCACTGCCATCGATAATGGGGGTGCAGGAAACCGGCAAACAGTCGCCACTACAATTGACTGCGCCGGGATTGACCACATAGTAGTTGAGACCGGAGAGGACGAGCTTGACATCCTTGGGGTTTGCATTGGTTGAGGTCTGGGTAAGGGTCAGGGATATGGTTTTACCCTCACAAGCATGGATAATCTCGCCGAGACCAGCGACAGCCAATGACATGGTTGGGGAAATGATACTCACTTCGGTGCTTTCCTGAATGATACCATCGCCCAGACAGCTGGAGCTTGAGTCCCCCAGATCAAGGCTGGACCAGGAATAAAAGGTGGTTCCACCGCAGGCCGCAACCGTATTGGCAGTGGCGGTTAAATTGTAAGTGATGGTCAAAGTTTCCCCGGCCATCGACGTACCGGCGCTCCCGGAGAAATCAAGGAGAAGGCTGCCGCCGGGAGTATTGTCGCTAACGGCCACGCTGCCGGTAATGTCGCCTGAACCGGTTAAATTTATGCTGAGGCTACCGTTATTATAGGCTTGCTGTAATTCGGCCTGTTCCTCAAATCTCAGATTGGAAAGCAGAACGCCGGAGTCGCCGGGGAAAATGTAAGTATTGGTATAAGTGGTGTCGGCGCAGCGTTGGGTGGGGCTGCTGGAGGATTTTTCGGAGGCCACCCCTTCAGTACATTTAATGGCGGTAATCTGTGAATCAGAGTCACTTAACTCACAGCCGCAGCAATCTCTGACAGCGGCAGTGATGTTGTTAGTTAAATAGGTATTGCAATAGGTTGCACACTGACTTGCATCCGGGGCCTGAACGGTAATGCTTGTATCAAGCAAACCCGGAGGAGTGTAGGTCCAGGTAATCGTGCCGCCGGTACCCCCGCCACCAGGAATCCAAATACCGCCACCGGCATTCGTAACAGCCACGCCAACAGGTAAGGTGTCGACTACCGTCACCAACCCGGCGTTACCGGAACCGCAGCTAGTGGGGTCGCTGTAACTGGAAGAGACAGTATAGGTTAAACTCCCACCGATTTGAACGACGGCCGGGGCTCCGGTTTTGCTCACGGAAAGACTGGGGGTTGAGGCGGGGGTATTGATCGAGCTGAGTTCCGCCGGTGAATAAAACTCCTGGCCGCATTCATCTTTATATCGTTTCTGCCAGAGTAAATCTCCAGCGGGAAAGGTCGCGCCGCACCAAGTAGTATAGATCAAATCAAAACTGAGATTATAGGAGTCACCGGGATCGCCGTTTACGGCTATGGGGGCAACCAGTTCAAAGCGTTTGTCCACAGTATTATAGCTCGCCCCGGCCGAAACATTAGAGACGGTAAAACCGGAAAAATCAACCAGAACATAGACATCAGAAGCAATGCCGTCCCCGCTGTTGGTGATCGCAAAGGAGACATTGTCGGTATCGTTGCAATAGGTAAAATTGACATCGGGAGGGGTAAAAGAGAGATAAGGGGTGCGCACTATGCGTTGCACCGAGGCCCGGGCCGTACCACCATCTACCGAGCTATCGAAACAAGTGGCGACGGGGCTGGGGGCACAACCGAAACGCACATCTGCACTGTTGTCCAGATTCTCGCAGGCGACCAGAGTGGCGGAGATATCCATAGTCAAAATGTCACCGGGGTTCATGGATGCCAGCGCCGCATACTCATTACCGGTCCAGGTAGTGGTTTGCCCGCTGTTATTGCCGTTCTCGGTGGCGGAGAGATAAACCAGACCGGCACCTAACTGGTCAGTGACTTCGACATTCTCGATAACACCGAAACCGGTATTTTCGACGGTCAACGTCCAGGTGACGTTTTGACCCAACACCTGCGGGATAAGGTTTGGAGTCATTTTAATCGTGACGGCACCGGGGTTCACCTGAATGTTTAACCCTCCATAGTCGTCGCACATAGGGGTACCGGAAAGTCTGTAATCAATGAATGTATTCAAAGAACCGGACACAGCGGTGCAATCGGTCTCTAACTGGAAGGCGATATTCAGGGTGTCGCCATTATTAAGAACCAAGTTGCCGCAACTTAGATCAATGTTCCAGATCAAATAAGGGGCATTAGGGGCAGGAAAGCAACTTCCGGCGTACCCCCCAGACATTACGGGGTTATTTGTGCAAAACGATCCCCCACCATTAATATCGATGCTGGAGGTGCCGTTGACATAGGAAAAACCCTGTAAGTTCTCCAACTTAGCGACCACCACCAGATTGGTCATATCGTTGCCGAAATCGTTTGTAACACTAATAGTGTAACTCTCGGTCTCACACCGGTTAATAGTGGCATCTCCAGTAACCCCGATCTGAGATCGGGCCGTCAACGGCATTTGGCAGACGAAAAACAGGAACAGGGCGAGGCCTTTAATAATCCATGATGGACTCGTAAAAAGTAAAAATACAAACCATGGTCGCCAGAACCCGAACTATCGGTAATTTTCTTCTGGCGACCAATGAAAATTAATTTTGGCTCAAAAATCAATTTTTGAAACGCAAAACAG
>JAYEGS010000054.1:0-5181 GCA_034659215.1 Pseudomonadota bacterium
TTCTTGGATGCGGTAACCATCGCCGATTCAATTGCTTCGATCAGAATCTCTCTAGGAATATTCTTCTCTTTACTGACCTGATCAAGTATGAAGCTCAAACTTGAAGACATAACCTTATTTATCTCTCCCTAATATATGAAAAAAACTGTAACTATTTATTGAAATTATAGACCAGATTACATCTGGAAGTCTCATCCAACGGCACGATGAAGGTTTCACCATCAATCTCTATTGACACCGTCAAGGGATCCTCCTGACAATCACGCAGGACACCTTTAAAACGCCGACGGCCGTTAAGCGGTATAGCCAGCTTCACTTTAACCGTCTCGCCAAGACGACTCTGAAAATCTTTCGCGCGGCTTAAACGACGATTCAGACCAGGCGATGATATCTCTAAACTGTAGCGGCCCGGAATGGGATCCTCAACATCGAGCAGCGCCCCAAACATCCGACTGACATGAGTGCAGTCATCAAGACTGACACCCCCTTCACGATCAATATAGAGACGCAAAAGTCCGTTCTCTTCACTTTGGCCAAACTCCAGATCAACCAACTCAAAACCTAAGTTAAAAAGCAGATCCTCGGCCAGAGCTTTAACCCGAGCCCGCCAGTCTTCATGCATTTCCGAGTCTAAAACCATCAAGAAAATCGCTTTTAGAGTAAAATCCAGATAAAAAAAGTGGGCTCCTACTAAGAGCCCACTTGCAAAAAAGCCGTCACCAGCCACCGAAAATTCGCAAACCGGGGCTCTACTATCATCACAATTAATAAAATGCAAGCTTTTATTAATTGCAAGGAAAAGGCCGGGCTCGTGGTCTAAAAAATATCTGCTGAAAAAATATAGAGTTTGGTTCCGGAACGGCGCCAACAATCCGGTGCCAAACCGGCCTTATGACAGGTATGAGCCAAGAACTCCTCGCGATCCCAGCCATATTCGACGGCCACCTGGGGCAGGAGAAGTCCTGAAGCGTTATCATGGCGAATCAGAAGCCCGTGTTTACCAACTTCGACAATATCGGGATCATCAATCTCGCGCAAGGAGGTCAGTACCGAGAGTTCAATTTCGATCTCCGGCCACTCACCGATTGTCATCTCGGGAAAGCGGGGATCATCAAAAGCCGCAGCATTAGCCATCTCGCGAATCGTCTGATAGAGCGGTTTAAAGGCTTCGATATAACCGATACAGCCTCTTAATTCACCACTCTTTTTCAGAGTTACAAAAGCCCCCCGTTTCTCCTTGAGCACCGCACTTTCAGGCACATCATCGGGTGCGTCACCATCCTCAAGCCGGGCTTTGATCACCGCCCTCACCTGATTACGAAGGTACTCTTTTTCTCGCGCAGTAAGACCAAAATCAACAATTTCATGATTCATATTACTACTCCTGACCCGGCTGTAGCCGGAAACAATTCTTTAAAACCACGGATTTCACGGATGGGCACGGATAAAACCGAGGCTCTTTTGGGGGTATCCGTGTTATCCGTGTAATCCGTGGTTAACTTAAAAATGCCGCCGACAGATAACCGACCACGCGACTATTGTCACCGCATATTTCACCGGAATGTCGATAGGTGAGAATTTGGGCTCGATCGGCACCGATTTTCTGCGCCGCCAACATCACACTGAGCAGGGGCCCGGCGCCGCAGGCTTCGGCCTGACGATTTTCAATTAGAGACCAGAAAGCGGCCGGATCAAAGGCGGCAACAGTTTTAACAATCTGTTGGTCAAGCTGTTTCGCTTCGACCGCGTTATGGAAATGGGAAAGATCACTGCTGGCGACCAGCAGAAGCCGACGACCGACGGCCAGTTGAGCCACAATTTCGGCCAGTTTCAGAGCTTGAGACCAGCCCTGTTGGCCCATAATCATCGGCAGCAGCCTGAAATTGCCGAGAGCAACCTGCAAAAAGGGCAGCTGAACCTCTAAAGAGTGCTCAAAACGATGGGCCTCAGGCTCAAAATTAATCTCGGGATATTTGCTGATAAGCTCGGCGGCAAGCTCACGGTCGACTTGGACCTCGCCCAACGGGGTCATATAATTGCCGGCACTATAGATAGAGATGCCATCAAAATAGTGGTGATGCGTGGGGGCCACGACCACTACCAGATCAAACTTGCACCCCTTTATCAACCGATAGGCGTCGGCCGCAACCGCACCGGAAAAACTGTAACCGGCATGCGGCACCACCAAAGCCACAGGCTCCGATTCATCAATCGCAGAAGCTTTGGCTTGCGCCAGATACCCCTCAATCTCACTACGCAAAGCAACCGGATCATCCGTATAAAAGGTACCGGCTACAACCGGCGGACGCAAAATTCCATTATTCATACACTCCTCCATCAAGCAGAATCAAGACATCAACCAAGCTTGGCCCCAAGAAAACTGCAATAGAGTTGCAGAAGACGTTTCTCCTCATCGTTAAACGGAATCGTCTTCAGGTTACGCAAAATCAAAAGAACGCCCAGTGCTCCCGGCGTACGCAGATGTTTCAAGGGCAGGGCCAAGACCCGACCCGGAGACCGGAACTCGGCTTCAAGTTCTGCTGCCGGCGCCCCCTCGGGAGGCTTTCCGCCGGTCGCGGGCTCACCCTTGGCAAAAACTTGACTGACAAGGTTATCATGTTCTACAGCTATGGCCATACGGCCAAGAATCTCGGCCGAGCGACCACTTCCGAAACAAAAACCGGGAGCCAGACCCAAACCTTTGGAACCCGGCAGATAGAGGATCAGAAGTTCCAGGCCCAAGGTTGAGAAAAGCTGGCCGGCCGTGGCTTCGACATAAGCGGAAAAGCCTTCGTGCAGAACCGCCAATTCAGAAAGCTTCATGGTAGTTTCAAAGAGCTCTTCACGGTCGACATGCTTTTTTACAATCCGCCCGGGATCAGCCCCGACAGCCGCGCCCCCATCGAGACGCAGATCATCAAGGGCGATATCAAGAGAGGCGGCGATATCGGTTATTTCATCGGCAAGATTTTCGAGCAAATCCTTAAAATCGGTCTCATTAATTGCAAAAGCACTCCCGGCCAGCAGGCTTAAAGCTTCCGCTTTTTGCCGGTATTGGACTTCATTTTCGGAGCCTCTCGAAACTTCGTCATCAGTTTGCAGATCAAGAAGATGGGCCATCTGATTGGCCAGTATCACATAAGCTCTAAGCCCCGGCAACGACTCGGTAAAATTGCGCCAGTTGGAACCGGGACGATGCCGACCGATAATCCGAACCAACTCAGTCGGCAACCCCCAGGATTGGGCGAGCAGGGACCCCACCTCTTGATGGTTACAATAAAAGGCATCATTTTCAGCCCGACAAAGATCATAGCCCGCCTTCTGGTAACCCTGTTCGAGAATCCCGGCATAGGTTTCACCATGCAGATGACCGAGAATAAGTTTACCGACATCATGCAGCAACCCACCGACAAAAGCAGCCTCGGGCTCTTTCAAACCGTCGGCCCGAGCCAGCTCGCGGGCGAGCAGTGCGGTCGCCAGGGAGTGACGCCACAAACGCCGGTAAACCGTCCAGCGCGGCAACAGCGTAAACATCTTGGAGACACTTAGACCTAAAACCAGACGGCGGATATTATCAAATCCTAAAATCACAATCGCCCGGCTGATAGTTGTGATTTTAGTTCCCCGAGGGTTGTAAAAGGTCGAGTTGGCAACCTTTAAAACCTGGGCCGTCAAGGAGGGATCATCCAGAATCGCCCGGCCCAACTCTTCACCGCCGATCTCAGGATTTTCGAGTGCCGCTTCAACCCGCAAAAGAATCTGCGGCAACTGCGGAATCCGTTTCTCGCTATCGATAAAACGTTTAATCTGAGCCAGGGCTTTGACTTTGCTATCAACTGTCGTCATTTGATTTAACCTGCACTTCAACCTCAAGCACAACCTGGCAACCTTGATCACTGCCGCCGATCTTCATGGAACCATCGAGCTTAGAGGCGATCAGGCGGGCCAGACTCAAACCCACCCCCCAAGAGGAGTGTCGGTTTTCACCTGAAGCACCGCAAACAAAGGGTTGCTGCAGATCTTTAAGTTTCGCCGGCTCAATCCCGAGACCGGTATCACGAATCGTCACAATTAAGCGTAAAACCCCTTCCGCAATCTCTTGCGATTCTGCATTACAAACGACAATACCGCCGGAGGGACTGTTCTGCAAGGCATTTTCAAGAATCTCCCAGATCATGGCTCGCAACAGTTCAGCATCAGTAACAACCCGCTCCGGCAACTCGCCGACCGCCTGAAATATGACAGTCAAACCAATTGCCTCAGCCTGTCGCTTAGCCATACTATTAAGTTCGGCGAAAAATTGGGGCAACTCTAAAACGGCTGCAACCGGTTTTTTTTCACCAACCTCAAGAGCATTGAAAAGGTAAACTTTCTCAAGACCGGCAAGGGCCTCCCGACAGGTCTGTTTGATCTCGACTACAAGTTTGCGGCTATCTTCATCGATCTCCCCCATCTCAAGGTTGATCGCCTGACTCGAAACATAGTTCAAAACCCCCTGCACCCGCTCCAGCGAACGGCGCTGGGAGTTGGTTTTACGAAGATAGATCTCACTCGCCACCTTTTTGGTCTGAGAAACGGTTTTGCGGCCATCATCCAGTTCACCCTGAAGCTGCAGGTTATCAACCTGCAGACGCTTAGCCTCCCCGCGCTCTTCCACCCGGCGTTCAAAACGTTCAACCGCCGCCGCCAAAGCCGGCTTAACATCCTTATCAATACTCCAGGGTTTGGTGATATAGCGAAAGATTCGCCCTTCATTGACGGCGGCCAAAACCGTACTGGTATGTGAGTAACCGGAGAGCACTATGCGAATAACATCGGGATGCTTCCGCGCCACCTCCTGAAGCAGCTCAAGCCCGTTCATCTCCGGCATCTTCATATCGGAGACAATCACCTGAACCGGTTGAGCCGCCAGAATCTCCAGAGCTTCCATGCCGCTTAAGGCAAAAAGGGCACGATAGGGTTCGCCGATAAGACCCCTTTTCAAGGATTTCAAAACCCGCTGTTCGTCATCAACAAAAAGTACACTGTGCTTTTTTTCCGCCGCCATTAATAACACCTTCTCAGCCCACTAATCCTCAAATAATATAACCGCCCCATCCCGGTCACGTTCGATCCGTGAGATACCGGGATAGAGCTCTTCAATCCGCGCCACAACGTGCGCCTGTTCCTTGAGCTTTTTTT
>JAYEGS010000055.1:0-22242 GCA_034659215.1 Pseudomonadota bacterium
ATTCTTCGTCCAGACGGAAGGGGTGAATGGCGTGATCAGCGATTTTGAGATCACCCACACGTTCGGCTGGACACCTTTACAACAATATCTGGTGCCTTTTCCCGGCGGCCGGCTGCAATGTCTGCCCTTGGCCTGGGACAGCGTAAAGAAAGAGTGGTTTCACCTCTACCAGGATGCCGAGTTTGATTCAGGCGACTGGATGTATTGGACCAATGGAGCCCAGAACTGGAACAGTATGTGCGCCGATTGCCACTCGACCAACTACAAAAAAGGCTATGATTTCAAGTCCGACAGCTACAACCACAGCTATTCGGAGATCAATGTCAGTTGCGAAGCCTGTCATGGGCCCGCCTCCCGGCATGTGACCTGGGCTGAAACCATGCAACCCCTCGATTCGGATAACGGCCTGCTTGTCCATACCGATAAGATGACGGCCCGCGAGCAGGTTGAGCTCTGCGCTTTCTGTCACTCCCGGCGTTCCCTTTTTGGCGATTATATTCACGGCAAAAAAGATCTGCTCGATGTTTTAAGTCCGCGCCTGCTTGATGCGGGCCTCTATTATGCCGATGGCCAGATCCTGGATGAGGTCTACGTTTACAACTCTTTTATTCAATCAAAGATGTTTGATCGTGACGTTCGCTGTTCCGACTGTCACGATATGCACTCGGTAAAACTGCACCACAAAGAGAACCAGACCTGCCTACAGTGCCACCAAGCCGACATTTATGACAACTACCAGCACCATTTCCATAAATACAAGGGCGATAAAACCGCTAAACCGATCAAAACAGCTGACGGCAGCACTCTCTTTGCGGTCGGCACCGGCACCGACTGCGTCCAGTGCCACATGCCCGGTCGCATCTATATGGGTAACGATTACCGGCCCGACCATTCGATGCGCATCCCGCGCCCCGATTTAAACCGGGAGTTAGAAACCCCCGATGCCTGTTTGCGCTGCCATGTTGATAAAAACCGGCAATGGTCAATCGATTTCACGACCAAGTGGTATGGAGAAAAGCGGCCGACCCATTACGGAAGCGTTCTCGATGCGGGCCGCAAACAACTACCTGATGCCCAAAATGAGCTGATTAAAATAGTGGGAAACTCTCTCTATCCGGGAGTTGTTCGGGCTACGGCCCTGGAGTTACTGGGCCGCTACCAGAGCCCCGAAGTCTTCTCTCTGTTTAAAAAAAATCTCGACAGTGCAGAGGCGCTGATGCGGCAAACCGCTCTCGCTTTTATGCCGACACCTAGAGAACAGAGGATAAAACAGGTCGCGCCGCTGCTGAGTGATCCGGTCAAAGGTATACGCATTGAAGCCGCCAAAAACCTGTGCGCCATCCCACGTTCAGAACTTGACCCGAGCCTCCACGAGCAACACGACAAGGCTTTGACTGAATTTCGGGAAAACCTTGAATATTCTGCGGATTTTGCCGATGCCCGAATGAATCTGGGCAGCCTTTACCTCTACCGGGGAGAGCTGGATCAAGCCGAAGCCGCCTTTAAAAAGGCGATCAGCATCGACCGAGAGCTCTATGCCGCCTACCGAAATCTGGCCATACTCTACAGCCGACAACAGAAACTCGGCCAGGCTGAAGATATCCTGCGCCAGGCTTTAGCCCTTAACGACACCCTCTATGATATCCATTACTCTCTCGGGCTTTTGCTCTCGGAGATGAAAAACTATGAAGAGGCGGTCACCGAGCTTGAAAAAGCGGCGGCCGGGTTGCCGAATCACTCCCGAATTCACTATAACTTAGGCATGCTTCTCGAATTTATGAGAAGAGGCCCTGAAGCGGAAACGGCCCTGACCCAAGCCGTGACCCTTGAACCACAGAACATCCAGTATCTTACGGCTCTGGCCCGCCTCTATCTGACCGAAAGCAGATTGAACAAAGCGTCTGAACTGGCTAAAAAAATGGTTGCCGCCGACCCCGACAATCCCATCGGCCATCAGCTGCTTGAGTATATTAGCAACCTTTAAAAAAGGAAAAACAACAATGAAAACATTTCGTCTCAAACTGCTCCTGATTGCAGCCACATTCGTACTCCTCCCCGGCCGGGCGCTACTACACTTCACCGGTCGACCATAAAATCAATAACTCGTCCAGTCTGGCCTTAGACCGCCAATACCGCTACGCCTGCAGTGCGCAGTATGAATGGAATGAAGATCTAACCATTGGCTTCGGTTATGAGTATCTTGATCTGGGTGATGGCAAACTGGAGAAATCCGGGACGCTGGCGGGTGAGCTGGCAGGAAAATTTGCCCCCTATTATGTCCATGTTGTCACGCTCAATATGGCCTGGAAATTTTGAGTAAATCGGGATTATGTACCCTGAACTTTCGGGTTAGATGGATAGTTACCATTACTTTTTATATTGCATAAAATCACATTAACTGATACGGTTAGTCAGATTTAATTTTGCAGAGACCCACCATACCTTAAGAGGTGAGAACCGTGAAAACAAAAAAGAAGTTACAATATCTGTTGCTCTCGTGCAGTTTAATCCTGGCCGCCGTCTCTATCGGGCAGGCCGCATCCTACGATTATCCGATTGCCGACCCGATTGCGGCGACCATCCTCTCAACCCCGCCCGCAGATCAGGCGGCTTTGCCGAAAACCATCCGGGTGAAAAAATATCAAACCATTGATATTTTCCCAGATCGAAGTGTACCCGAAGTCTTCTGGTACAACGAAAAGCTGCGTTATTCGGTCGCCTACCATAAAGAGAAGGCCCCGGTTATGTTTATGATTGCCGGAACCGGAGCCGGTTACGACTCGGCCAAGATGAAAATGATGCAAAAAGCATTTTTTCAGGCCGGATTTCATGTTGTCGCCTTAAGTTCACCGACGCACCCCAATTTTATTGTCGCGGCTTCAAGCTCCGGGATGCCGGGCGATATTCGTTCCGATGCCAAAGATCTCTACAATGTCATGGAAAAGATGTTGGAAAAGAGCAAGAAGAGGGATCTGATCGGCGATTTTTATCTCTCCGGCTACAGCCTCGGCGGCTCTCAGGCCGCCTTTGTCGCCAAATTGGACGAAGAGAGAAAGGTCTTTAATTTCAAGAAAGTCCTGATGATCAACCCGGCTTTGAATATTTATGATTCGGCGATTAAACTTGATAAAATGCTGGTCGACAACCTCCCCGAGGGGGGAAATGGTTTTAATACTTTCTATAACAAACTAATCGGCAACATCACCGATTCCTATGTTCAGGGTGATTTTGTCGACCTTTCCCACGGATTTTTCTACAGTGCCTATGATGAAATTCTGCCGACCCCGGCGGAAGGCAAGGCGGTGATCGGCTTTTCCTTCCGCATCTCTCTGGCAAACCTGCTTTTCGTCTCTGATGTTATGACTAACAGCGGCTACATCGTCCCCAAAAATATGAAACTGTTTAAAACCGACTCCCTGACCAATTATTGTAAAACCAGTGCCCGAGGGGATGGTTTCAGCGAGTATGTCGAAAATATTCTCTACCCGGTCTATAAAGCTAAAAATCCGGATTTAAGTTTACGCGAACTCGTTGACCAAAGCAGCCTGAAAGTGATTGAAGATTACCTGAAAAAGAGTGATAAAATCGGCATGGTCACCAATGTTGATGACTTCATCTTAGCCTCTGGTGATGTCGAGTACTTCAAGCAGGTTTTTGGGGATCGGGCAAAAATTTATCCCCGAGGCGGGCACTGCGGCAACATGGCCTACAAAGACAATGTCGCCTATATGATCGATTTTTTTAAAAGCGAATAGGAGATTAAGGCGCGATGAAAACTAAAAAAATTACTCCAATAAGATATATCCTGGTGCTTTGCCTTCTCCTTGCCCTGGTCAGTGGTTGCGCAACCTCACAGGCTGACCGTTATGACGAAGGCGCAACCATTGTTCCGGCCAAAAAGCCGGTGAGTGAATTTGTCAAAAAAGATGTCACCTACCCGATCGACGCCTACGATCCCTGGGAGTGCTTTAACCGGGACATGTATACGTTCAACTACTATTTTGATAAATATTTCTTCCTCCCGATTGTCGGGGCCTACGAATGGATTTTACCCGATTATGTTGAGGATCGAATTTCCGGGATCTTTAACAATCTTGGTGAATTAAGCAACTTGACCAACAATCTGTTACAGCTTAAAGGCAAAGGCACCGCGATTACCACCGGCCGCATTATTGTCAACTCCACTGTGGGACTGGCGGGCATGTATGACCCGGCGAAAAATTGGGGAATGCCCGAACACGATGAGGATTTCGGCCAGACTTTGGGCCACTACGGCATGGGTGCCGGCCCCTATCTGGTACTGCCGGTCTTAGGACCTTCTTCGTTGCGCGACACCACCGGCCTGGCGGTCGATACGACTGCACGCATCTTTTTCTGGGACTGGATGTGGCGAGACGGGACTTTCGAGAATGTCAGCACCAGCAATGAATCAAAAATTCGCTGGAGCATGAATGCAATTGAAGTGATAGATGCCAGACATCAAGTCCCCTTCCGTTACTACCAGTCCGGTTCGCCCTTTGAGTATGACTTTGTCCGCAAACTCTATCTTGAAAAGAGAAAGTTAGATGTGGCCAAATAAAAAACGTTAAAATTGAAAAATTGGGGACGCTCTTGCTTTCTTGCTTTAGCGTCCCCGTTATAATATTACATCTTTTCGACCTTCTACCCCTTTCAACCCTTTTGATTCCTTAGGCCATATTTACTTTACAATATGCGAAAATACCTTCTAGCTCTCCCCCTGCTTCTCCTCCTGGCCGCCTGCGGGGCCAAGGCCCCGGCACCGATAGCTTTTGAAGCTCCTTTACGACGGATCAATTATCTTCGTGAGATAAAACCAATCCTCGATAAACGCTGCGTCGTCTGCCACTCCTGCTACAACTCCCCTTGCCAATTGAAATTCAGCTCCTACGAGGGCCTGGATCGGGGCGGCACCAAGAAAAAGGTCTACGACGGCACCCGGCTCACGACCATGGATCCGACCCGCCTCTTTATCGATGCCCAAAGTACCGAAGAGTGGCGGCAGAAGGACTTCTTTACGGTGACCGAGAGCACCGCGGAAAAAGGCCATAACAACTCCATCATGTTACAGCTGCTCTCGCATAAAATGGAGCACCCCAAAAGCGTGGGCGAGTATTTTTCAGAGGCGAATGATCTCACTTGCTCGGCTACCGGGATTGAACTGGGCGGCTATCTGGCTAAACATCCCAACCAGGGCATGCCTTTCGGCTTCCCACCATTAACCAAAGATGAGTTTAACCTTATTGCCGGTTGGCTCAGCCAGGGAGCTAAGGGGCCGACCTTGGTCGAACAGGCGGCGCTGGTCACCCCCTCGGCCAGCGACCAACTCGAGATCAACAAATGGGAAGATTTTTTTAACCGGAGTGATGCCAAACACCAGATGACGGCCCGTTACCTCTATGAACATCTTTTTCTGGCCCAAATCCGCTTTTCCGGCAACGACTACTATGAACTCCTGCGCTCAACCACGCCCTCCGGCGAACCCGTTGAACTTATCAATACTGTACGACCCTATGACGATCCGCAAGTAGAAGTTTTCTACTACCGTTTTCGTAAAATCCACGCGACCATCGTCCATAAAACCCATATGGTCTTTGCCCTGAATGATGCAGTGCTGGCCCGTTTCAAAGAGCTCTTCATCACACCTGACTGGCTCCAGGAACCCCATCGAATGAGCTATGAGCGGCAAGCGTCCGCCAACCCTTTCCAGACGTTTGAACAGATTCCGCCACGTTCTCGCTATCAGTTTCTCTTAGACAACAGTACCTACGTCATCAGAACCTTTATCCGGGGGCCGGTCTGCAAAGGCCAGATTGCCTTAAATGTCATAAACGACCATTTCTGGGTCATGTTCATGGATCCCGATCATGACTTAAGCGTGCTCTATCCGGGCTTTTTGAAATTCCAAAAAGACAATCTTCGAATGCCCATCGAAAAAGGCAGCGACTTCACACTCGTCGATGTTATCCGCAACCGCTACCGGAAAGATGTCGTCAACTACTATCAATACCGCCAGGACTTTTACATGACCCACAACTATAAGGGCATGGGCTATGATGCTATCTGGCCGGGAAATCGGGCCGGAGATGCACCGCTGCTCACGATCTACAGACATTTTGACAGCGGCACGGTGCGACGCGGGGCACTGGGAAATCTGCCCCGGACAATGTGGGTTATCGATTATCCCCTCTTTGAGCGCATCTATTATGCTCTGGTCGCCGGGTTTGACGTCTTCGGTAATGCCGGGCACCAATTGATGGTGCGCAGATACATGGATGCCCTGCGCGTGGAAGGAGAGAGTAACCTGCTGGAATTTATGCCTGGCGAAAAGCGCCGTAAGCTCATGCAATCATGGAATCAGGGAATCAAACTCGACTCGATTAACTACTATAATTCAGAGATGCCGGCCCAAATTTCGTTTAACAGCGAGACCCCAAAACGGGAATTTATTGAACACCTTATCAAGCACCATTTCCATCCCGACTGTGGGGTCACCTTTGATCCGGTGAACTACATGGCCGCCAACCAACCATACCCTAAACTGCCCAAAGAGTACAAAACGTCGGCTCACTTCATGCGGGGTTTCAGGGCCACCGCCCGGCCCGGTACGGCCATGGTCAAAAACGTACATAACCATAATGCCAACCTCGCCTATGTCCGGATCCGGGTCAACGAGGAAGATGACCGGGATGACGTGGTGATCTCGATTGTCGTTAACCGCTGGCACGATAATGTCGCGGTAATGTTTTCCGAGGAAGACAATCTCAACCCGGAGCTTGACAACATCGATTTCATCAAGGGCTTTGTCGGCTCCTATCCCAACTATTTCTTCGATGTGAAGTTAAAGGAGCTACCCGAATTTTTGCAAATGATGAACCATTTTGAGCTGGATAAAAATGGTATGGAGGAGTTAAAGAAGTTCGGCGTCAACCGGGCAGATGATAATTTTTGGGACTATTTTGACTGGTTCCAGAAACGTTTCTACGAAGAGCAACCGATTCAGGCCGGCCTGTTTGACCTGAATCGCTACTATTTCAAGGCTTATGAATAGTTGCAAAACTGTAACTATTCAGCGTAAGTATAGAGGTATCTTATATTGGTGAAATTTAGCGAATTCTGGGGACATAACCCGATTCTCCGAAGGAAATCGGGATTGTGTCCCCAGAATTTGCGGGTTAGCTGAATAGTTGCAAAACTAATCATTAGTCCAAGCCCGAATATACTCATCGGTATCATCCGGTTCGGCTTGAAGCTGCCGCCGACGCTCCTCTCTGCTCTCTCCCGAAACCGCTGGTTTACCTGAATCTTCGGCGACAGGAAAGGTCCAGGCATCAATATACTCTTTGGTATCCGACTCCGGCGGCACCACCGCATTCTGACTCTCCATTCCGGTAGCCGGGGTTGAGCCGCCCCTCTCCGAAACTTGCGGCCCGATACAAGCGGCATTACTCAACCAGAAACACAAACACAAACACACGAGCAAAACCAACCTTCTATTAAATCTCACCTATTGATATCCTTTTATAAAAATATGATAACGAACAACTTCCTCACCATTTAATCACGCTCACCAACAACCTCTTCTTTTATCTCCCCAATCTGACGCCGCAAAAGATCAATATGGTGACGTAAACCATAGAGTTCTGCTGCATATGGGAGCGGGACGCTAATCTGGCGCACCTCCTCCTCAATCTCGTTTATGCGAACAAAAAAAGCCTCAATAGCACTTCTTGACGGTTCGCAACGAACTTCATAATCAAGGGTCTGCAAAGTATCGTACCAACGATAGATGCGGGAACGCATCCGCCAGCGGTAAGTCAGCGGCAGAATCTTGAGCAACGGTATAAATAGAGCCAGCAGAGGCAACAACAACAGCTTCATCCGGTCAAATTGAATCGCAATCCAGAAGGGCAGGTAACGCTGCATAAAGGGAACACCCAGACGATAAAAACGATCGGCATCGTCACTTAAAGGAAAATCCAGATATTCCGCTGATGGAAACTGCCCCCGATAGCTATTGAGCAAAGAGCCCTTGCCATGCACCTGAGCAATAACCTGGGTCAACAAGCCGGCCAGAGCCGGATGGAGGCTCTCGCGCACAACCAGGGTCGCGGCCGGAGCGACCAACATGACATCTTGCGCCGGAATGTTTTTTTCAAGATTCACCACCCCCTGAGGGAGAATCACTTTGGACAAAAAGTTGTGGCGTCGGGCATAAGCATCAGCCCGAACGAAGTTTATCAACGACAACTGAGCGCTGTCCAGCAAAGATATAACCATCGGCGAGGAGACGGCTGAAACTAAAAAAAGAAAATCAACCGAACCTTGCTGCAAGGCCTCCACCGCCGACATACCGGTCAATTTAACTTCAGCAAGATTAGCGACCTCAATTCCGTTGTCCTTGAAC
The DNA here is from genome assembly GCA_034659215.1 of Pseudomonadota bacterium. Lineage (GTDB taxonomy): Bacteria > Desulfobacterota > Anaeroferrophillalia > Anaeroferrophillales > Tharpellaceae > Tharpella. The sequence goes on from JAYEGS010000055.1 coordinate 8,426, forward strand.
AGTTGCAGAACGACTTTGCGGGTACCGCTCCCTTCAGAACCGAGCACCACTTTTTTACCATTAATTTGTGACATCTCCGTAAAGTTGAAACCTTGACGCGTAAAAACCCATAGAGGTTCAAAGTAGAGACTGCCGAGACCCAATAGCTCTGGATATTTCCGAGGACTCGCTATACCACTTTGCATCAGTGCCGCATCAACCTTGCCGCCGGCCAGCAGCGAAAGATTATCCATCGATCCAGAAGTCTCTAAAATCTCGAGGGAGATGCCATCCTCGGCCAGAAGAGTTTGGTACTCTTTGGCAAACTCCAGATAGGCCCCGCCCGGAGCCCCAGCCGCAAGAATCAATTTTGAGGGTGGGGCCGGTTCAATAAACTGATACGTAACAACAAACCCCAGCAGTACAATAAAAATCCCGTAGCTGTAAAAACGGATCAACTCTTTTGCGGTATGCGGCTTCTTCACATTTTCCCCTCAGAACCTACCCGGCCTGGCCGGAACAACCTAATGGGTTGCTTACATTTGTATTAATTTGTGTCCATTTTTAGTTCCACTTTTTTAACCACGGATTAACCCGAATCAACTCAAATTTTGATGCAGTAAATTTAAGGTTTTACTATCCATAGCATATCAAGAATATGTTTGCAAAAAATATCCTAGACTATTTAGGCGCCCCCTAATTTTGGCGTTAAGTCAAAGCCTATAACAACAAACTTTGCTTCGTCGCAAGCATAACGAAATAAACCGGATTAGATTAATTGACATTTCTGACGTTTTATTTTACAATCTGATTACAAGTTTATTAAATACCATCGAAAAGGTGCACTTATGAAGCTGTACCGGGCACTAATCGTACTCATCTTTGCATTTCTGCTACTTACCGGGTGTTCTCCTAAATTAGAATTAACCCCTGTCACCTCTCCCGCCACCGGAGTCCATCATCAGGGTAAATTTGTCTGGCACGACCTGCTGACTCCAGATGTGGCAACGGCCAAGAAATTCTATGGTGAACTCTTCGGCTGGTCATTTAAGGAGCAAGGCCGCTATACGGTGATTTTGAATAACGGTCAAGCCATTGGCGGCATCGTTAAAATCCAGCCAAAAGACAATAAGGATCGTCTTGCCCGCTGGCTAACATCACTCTCGGTAGCCGATGTGGATCAGGCCGCAGCGTTCGTCCAAAAGTCCGGTGGAATCATTCATGAAGGACCGGTAGAGATGAAAAACCGCGGTCGGGGTGTACGACGTCTACCACTTATTATTACAGCGGGTATTACGACCCCTACCCTTCCTGGGGTCGCGGCTACAGAAGCGTTCACCACCATCATCATCGGGGCCATGGACACGGTTGGGGTGGTGGTGGCGGAGGTGGGCACCACCACCCGGTCGGCCGCCCGGCAAATATGCCCTCCAGACCAAGGCCAAGCCGCAGATAACCACGCATTGCAATTCTTCGCTTGAAATTTGGCGAAAGATAGGTTACCATAAAGCATGTTACTAATCAGTAAGTTACTTTATGGTAATAGAGTGTGATATGGATCCGTTTAAATTTGGTCAAGTTGTAAGCGGCAAAGATTTTTGCCCACGCCCGGATTTAACGAAACGCGTCAGAGACCAGATCAAACAAGGACAAAACATCTATGTCCAAGGGGAAAGGCGCATAGGGAAAACGTCACTTATTTATGAAGCCTGCCGCCGCCTGAAAAAATACCGCACGGTTTATGTTGACCTGTTCGGGGTGAAGTCATCGGACACTCTTGCCAAACGCATGGTCAAGGCCATCATCTCAATGGAACAGAAAGAGAGCGGACTTTTTTCAAAAATATTTGAAACCTTCTCTCATTTACGACCCTCTTTTACGATTGACCCGGTTACCGGACTTCCTTCTATCTCCTTGGATGCCACGGTAAAAATGACCCCTGATGACATTGAAACCGTGCTCGATTTAATTGCGGCGATGCAGACGGCCAAAAAACCCATTGTCGTTGTTTTCGACGAATTTCAGGATATTTTAAAGCTTAAGGATGCCCATGAGACTTTAGCAATAATGAGGAGTAAAATTCAGTTCCAATCAAATATTCCGTATATTTTTGCCGGTAGCCTGCGCAACAAAATGGATGAAATATTCATTGACCCTGAGAGCCCGTTTTTCAAATCAGCTGTTTTGATAGCTGTCGGCCCACTGTCGGAGACATCATTTAAGGATTACATCGTAAGCCGCTTTAAAGGGGGGGGACGGAACATTAATGAGGGCGCACTTAATCGTATTTTTGAACTCGCAGGCAATGTATCCGGTGACATCCAACAACTCTGCTCGGCCCTCTGGAGCACAAGCAACTCCGGAGACTCAATCAAACAGAACAATCTACCCAAAGCTCTGGAATTAATATTTGCTCTGGAGGCCAAAGTCTATGAGGCTGACATCAACACAATTTCCGACCAACAATTTAGATGTTTAAATGGAATTGCTCAATATGGGGGCAAGACTTTAACCTCATCGCGATTCCTCATGAATATTGGCATCCCTTCTTCAGCATCGGTTCTAAAAGCTTTGGAAAGATTGATCCAATTACGAATTATTCTTAAAAGCGGTGATGAATACAAATTTACCAACCCCTTTTTCAGGGCGTGGTTACTATACAAAAATTTTTAGTAACTATTCAGCGCGAGTATAAAAGCACTGCATATTGATGAATTTCAGTAAATTCCGGGGACACAACCCAATGATTTCAATTGAAAGTTTCAAGATCATTCTTTACTGGGGAGGCCTTGTGGTTTTTCTCCTGCTTGAGCTGAAACTTTCCTACCGGTCACCATCTTTTTCCAAACCCCGGCGCTGGCTGGCTAATTTACCTCTGTCCATTGTCAACGGCGCCGTCTATCACGCCTGCTATTTTACGGTTATCATGGGAGTTATAGTTCTTGCCGGCGAAAAAGAGCTTGGCCTGCTGAATGCTTTCTCGCTGCCGCTATGGCTGAAAACCGGGCTCGGCATCCTGATTCTGGATTTTTTTATCTACATCTGGCACCTGCTTAACCATACGGTGCCTTTTTTCTGGCGTTTTCATCGCATCCATCATTCCGATATGAATATGGATGTCTCCACCGCCAACCGCTTTCACGTTGGCGAACTGCTGCTCTCCGGCCTGCTCCGCCTGGCGGTGGTCTATACCTTCGGCATTCCCCTCACCGCTTATTTCCTCTTTGAGATTCTGGTCAACCTCTCGATCCAGTTTCATCACAGCTCAATCCGGATCAACCCCGCTTTTGAAAGAGTCTGGATGCACCTCCTGGTGCCGCCGTCCATGCACCGCATTCATCATTCAGTGAAAATCCGGGAGCGCGATTCCAATTACGGCGTCCTCTTTTCAATCTGGGATCGTCTCCTCGGCACGCTGACAACCCACGTTGACCAAAAGCAGCTGGTAATCGGCATCGGCTCCCATCGCGATTTCAACAAACTCAGCTTTTGGCACTTAATGCTGATGCCTTTCACCCGAAAAACTCGCTAGGGGGCTGTCCGAGAATGCCATCCCCCAATTAATCACCCACCTTTTTCACTGTAACTTGAAAACTAGCCGCGCCTGAATGTTCAAAGAGAAAACGGGCAGTGGTTCCCCCACCCTCTACTCTATGCCAGTTTATCCTGGCATTTTCTGAACACCCCCAATTTTTTGAAATAATTAAGTAAGGTGTCCCTTGAATTTTTTCCTTGAATTTGAAGGTGCCCCCGGAATTTGACTCGGAATTTGAAATAAGTCTGTATTTGCATTGACAGGGCTCATCTGTTATAATGTACCGAAAGTAAGTACATAATTAGAGGTGTCCTATGGAAGCAGTTAGTGTCAATCAATTTCGGTCAAACATTAAAAGCCTTGTTGAACAGGCGGCAAGTCACCACACTCCGTTAAAGGTGACACGTCGAAACGGTGAAGATTTTGTAGTAATCAGCGCAGAAGACTGGGAACGTAATCAAGAGACCCTTTACGTATTGCAAAATTCCAGCCTTATGAAGCAAATTTCCGAATCAACTCGTACGCATATGAAACGTTCTGGCTACACACCGACTGATGGAGAAATAAATGAGATCATTGGTGTTTGAAGGTAGCACTTGGGAAACCTACGAAGAGCTCAGAACAAAAGACAAACGATTACATAAAGTTCTTCGTTCTATTTTGAAAGAAATACTTCGAGGTGACCCAACTGTCGGCACGGGAAAGCCCGAATCACTTCGTCACAACCTTTCCGGCTTTTGGTCTCGTAGATTAAGTCAAAAAGACCACGTGATTTACAGATATGACGAAAAGTACATTTACATCTTCGCAATCGGTGGACACTACGATCAATTTTGATCCCTAACGACCGGTATCACCAGCCGCTGCCTGAATGTTCAAAGAAAAAACGGGTAGTGGTTCACCCACCCCTTCTCTATGCCGGTTTATCCTGGCATCTTCTGAGCACCCCCAAATTTTTTGAATAATTAAGTAAGGTGTCCCCGGAATTTGGACGGAATTTCGGAATTTCGGAATTTCCGGAATTTCCGGGAATTTCCGCCCCCCTGTTAGGTACCGGTTACGGGGCTGCCCGAGAGGATGAAACTGCAGCGGGGCCGTATGTGCCTTTGCGAATATTCCAGAAGAAAAGTTCCGGCAGGCTGTAGAAGATGCCCTGCACTCCTTGATGAACACGTTCTCCGCCATCAAAAGGCAAGCTCAGGATGCCGGACAGTCCGTGCAGGGCGGCATAGCAGAGGTTGGTTGCCCCCTCAAGGGGTCGCAGGAGTCTGGCATCGTCGGTGAAAAAGAGAAATGGTGTGTCCGCAGTGCGGGGCTCATAGATCGTTGAGGAGAGGGTGTTAGCTTCGCGAAACCAGACTTTTAAACTGTTTTCATCTTCGTAAAGACTGTGCAATTTACGCAGACGACGGGACGGCAGAATTTCCTGCCGGTCGAGTTTGAAGGTTGTTCGAGCCCGGTCATAAAAGATAAAGGGCGCAAAGCTCAAACCAGGTTCCGGCTCCAGGCAAGCGCCCAGAGCCCGGCGTTCAGCCGCCGGGTCGGCAAAGGTCGTGTTCAGGGAATGCATCAACTCCGTGGCACAATTATAGGTGACAAGATTATAATGATACTCTTTTTTTATCCGCTCTTGCTGAGCCGCCACAAGCCCCTTCAGGGTCGCGGCGGTTGCCTGTAATTGCTCCAGGACAAAATCAAATCCCGTCAATGCGACCGCGGCGTTGCGCGAGGGTGACATGGGGCCGGTCTCCACCCTTAGAGTTCCAGCACCCTGGACTACTTTTTCCAATTCAGACAAGCGTCCACGACTGGTTTCTAAAAATGAGTAGGCAACTTCGGGATGATCGATTTCATTGAAAAAGATATGGCGTTGCGCCGCAACCTCATTAAGCAGTTGACTCTGAACCTGTTGGAGCATGCCGGACGAAATATCAGCTTCCGTAACTGGCTTAGAAAGCGCTCGGTCGGAAAAAGGATCGAGACTCAACAATCGATTGGCAGCCAGGGATCGCTGCACCGTCTGATATCTGGCCATTTGCAAAAGCAGGGCCGCACCTCGATCCGGCCGGTTTGAGCGCAGGAGACCGATAATTGAAATTCGTAACCGACTTTTAAAATGTTGTAAAGATTCCCGCTCGGCCAAAGTCAGTACTGCCTCATTTTCCAGCGGCAAAATCAGAGCCGTTTGCGCCAAGGGAGAACCCGCGCTCAAAATGTGCAGAGTCTCTTGCAGTGTGAGCTGTTCTGAAAAACCATTGACTGCCGCCTCGCTGTCGAAAGAGACCGCAAAGAGCGCTATTTTCAACCCAGCCTGCTCTTTTTCTTGGGCGAGAAAATTATTTCCCAAAGCTTCCTCAACCTCATGCCGCAGGCTTACGGCATGAGGATCTTTGGAACCGGAGCGGTCAAAAAGCCCCAAGCCGGGCAGCGCTAAAGTCTTTTGCCCGGCTCTAAGGTTCTCAATAAATTTCAGTTGAGTTTCGCTCTCCTCCAAGCGTCGCAAGGTTTGCTCCTGGGCCAAGAGAATGGCGATAAAATGATAGCGTAATTTTTCGTAGATTGGCGGGGCCAAAGGCAGGGAACTTATGAAGATAGAGCGGTTGCACAATTCGTTGTAAACAAAGCGGAAACGACTCCAGCTCTCGCGAACCAGAAGAAAGTTACCATTTTGCTGAAACTGATAATGGAAAACCGTCTCTCCCAGGCGCAAGGCCGTATGGCCGCCAGCCGCTTCACCGATATTGGCATTTACATAGATAAAATCAAGGCTTGGAGAGCTCTCGGCAACCGAAACCACCTCAGACAAAACCGGGCCTGCCCTAAAGAGACAGACCCAGCTGACGATACAAACCGTAAGAAAAAAATTCCGCACTTAAAAAGCGCCTATTTTTGGTAGCCTTTAAGGAGCAATGCATATTTAGGGCTCTTGGCAATTGAGGCAAAATAGGGCAGACTCGCAATATTCTTTTCGTCCACACCGGCTCGTTTTAAGCCTTTACCCATAGCCACAAACGTGGCATCCTCATTTTCCCAGTCAGCAATTCCGTGGTTTCCGGCAATATCGCTTATATGGCGCTGAAACTCTTCACTGTTTTCCGTCCGGCTGACATAAAAATCGGTTACAACAACCACCTCTTCCGTATAATTATTAATCTCTTTGTCAACCTTCGCACTATCACCGCCACCAGATGAAACGCTGGAGGTGACTGAATCAGACGACTTGCCACTGGAGTAAGAGATTGAACAACCGGCCAGCAAAGCAAGGGTTGCGGTGACAAACAACAGATTCCGGATAAGAATTAAAAAACGCATGATTACATTCCTTATTAGTTGTAACTATTAAAATTTACTCGACAAAGTAACAAAAAAAAGAGACCAAGTCAATAGATCCATCCTGAACAACGTCTCTCGCCACCCCCTTTAAATCATCTTTTCTTCTTTACACACATAATGTTTTAAGGTAACTTTCTAATCCATCAAATGCAGCGCAATTAACAACTTTAAAATGTATGGGACGACAATGAAATCAAAGCTGAAGTTTCTATTTTTCTTTTTTCTTCTAACATTTTTTTCGGTTTTTTCATTAACTGCCGGCTCTAGTGAAGCGACTGAAACAGTAAAGCTTGACCTTGATGCAGTGATCAAAATAGCCCAGAAATTCAGCCCGCAAATTGAGATTGTCCGACAACAGGTTGAGCAGCGCCGAGGTCTCCTGACCCAAGCCCGATCCGGTTATCTGCCGCACCTCGCAGTTGAGGCCGGCGTTGGTCGACAGTATATTGATAATCTCGAACCCCATGATGAAGGCTCCGTCAACCACGCATCAGTAATTGCGTCCCAACTGATCTATGACTTTGGTAACACCGGCGGCGCCATTGCCGCCGGCCGCAGCAGTCTGGAAGCGGCGAAAGAGAACCTGCAACAGATACGCAAAGATGTAGCTTTCGCCTGTAAAAGAGAATTTTACGAGGTACTGGCCCGCAAACGACTGATTAACGTGGAAAGAGATGCCGTGGCTAATTATAAGCAGCAGCTCTATCGTGCCCGTAAATATTTTGCCGCCGGAATCAGGACGAAAATTGATGTAACCAATGCCGGAGTAAATCTCTCTGATTCGCGGCTGGCCCTTCTTAGAGCCCGCTCCAATCTGAAAATCGCCCGGGTTCAACTCGAACATATTCTCGGCACCAGACCCAATCATGGCAATTATGCGTTAATCAATAACGAAGGCGCCCTGCAAGATCTATCTACCGAGAAACCACCTTTGTCCGACGCTGTGGAGCCGTTACTGGAGATCGCTTTCAGCTCGCGCTCCGATATGAAAGCGATCAACTCTCTGACCCGAGCCGCCGAGGCTGAGATTCGCCGCGCCAGAAGCGGCTACTTCCCCTCGATTAATGCTCATGCCAGCTATGATGATTACGATACCGACCTGACCTCGGTTCAGGACCAGTGGTTTTTGGGGGTTAACCTTACATGGGAGATCTTTTCCGGGTTCCAAACTAAAGGTGAAACAGTTGCCGCAAAGGCCCGTTTTGCCGAAATCAGCGCCAACCTCAAAGAGCTCGAACTAGCCATCACCAGGGAGGTCACCGACAGCTGGTTGAGAGGACTTGAGTATCGCGACAGCGTTGACATTGCCGATGAAACCATGCAATTGGCAATCGAAAATTTCGACCTGGCCGACAAACGTTATAAAGCCGGCCTTAATGACATGATCGAATACAATGACGCCCAACTCAGCCTGACCCGTTCCCAGTCAAATCTGGTAACCTCCTACTATGACTACCTGACGGCGCTGGCCCGGATTGAAAATGCAATCGGCGTAGTGCCGGAATTACCTTAAAGCCACAACAAATGGTGCGAACATTGGCTTCGCCCGGCTTCGAAGGGTACACAGCTCAGATCGGCAAGCGGCTTGCGCCGCCGCCTGGAGCAATGTCCCCGTATCGAGATAGTTTGAAGACTACATTACATTGAACAGTTACACAAAATAAGGATTTTTCACATGAAACGACTTTTGATTATTGGCTTAACGGCAGCGCTGCTTAGCTTTCCGGCAACCGGTTTTACTAAAAAACAGAAAGAGACTCAAGCCCGCGCAACCGCCCCGGCTTTGCCGGTCGAAGTGATCGTCGTCAAGAAAGAGCCCATCCCCATCTGGCTGGAGTTTACCGGGAGAACTGAAGCCTCCAAAAGGGTTGAGGTTCGAGCTCGGGTAACCGGCATTTTGGAGAAAGTTCTTTTTCAGGAAGGTACCTTCGTTGAAAAAGGTGAGCCACTTTTTGAAATTGAGAAGAACAGTTATCTGGATGACCTGCATCAGGCCCAGGCCCGAAGCAAACGCGACCAGGCCACCCTCGACCTGGCAACCGCCAATGTCAAACGTTTTGAACCGCTGGTCGCCGAAGGTCTGGCACCCAGACTAACTCTGGAAGAGTATCAAGCCCGAAAGAATGAACTATTAGCGACACTTGAGGCCAATGATGCCGTAATCAGGACGGCAAAACTCAACTTGAGCTACACCACTGTCCGGGCCCCGATATCCGGCCGCATCAGCCGCCTCAATGTTGACATTGGCAATGTCGTCGGTTTCGGAGAAAAAACCGTACTCACAACAATGGTCTCCGACGATCCGATGTACGCCTATTTCAAACCAACCGAAGAGGAGTTCCAGATCATCCACAAGTTTGCTTCGCAAGAGGTGCTTGACGCCCGTCTTCGGGTACCGAGCCAGCTTCACATAATCAAACGTGATCCATTTACCGGAAAAGTTGATTTCACCGATAACCGGGTTGATGCAATGACCGGTACGATAACCATGCGGGTTATGGTCGCTAACCCTGAGCGCCTGCTTTTAGAGGGCACCTTTGTCTACGCTGACATTTTTGTGACCGACAAGATTCCATTTTTAATGGTGCCGCCCAACGTTGTCCTTGAAGATCAACAGGGAGGATTCGTCTATGTCGTCGATGAAAAAAACCAAGCTGAAAGAGTCAATGTAAAACGCGGCTTTGAGGGACGTCACTACCTTGAAATCGTCAAGGGGCTTGACAACGGGGCTCAAGTTATCATTTCGGCACTGGCCAAATTACGACCGGGAATGAGGGTTAGCGCCAAAGATACAACCGCAACTAAAGGGGTTATGGCCGTTTTAAAAAGTAAGAAGATGGGCGGGGAAAAGGAGTAGATATGTTCTCGGTTTTTTTCATCAAGCGCCCGATCTTTGCTATGGTCATATCCCTGCTCATTGTTCTGGGGGGCCTGGTCTCTATCGGCATCCTGCCGATTCAGGAATATCCTGATGTAACCCCGCCGACAGTGGTGGTCAATGCCGTTTATGTCGGTGCTAACGCGGCAACGGTTGAAGAGAGTGTCACCCGGCCTTTAGAAGATAAGATCAACGGCGTCAACGGCATGATCTATATGGACTCTTCGAGTACCAGTTCGGGAACCTCGACCATCAATATCTACTTTGAGCCCGGCTATGATCTCGATATCGCCGCCGTGGATGTTCAGAACAAGGTCTCGATGGCGACTCCGCAGCTCCCCTCGGAAGTGACCCAGCAGGGAGTTGTGGTTGACAAAAAATCACCCTCCACCGTCTGTTTTGTCGTAATCAGCGGAGATGAGCGCTACGATGAGAGCTTTCTCAATAACTTTGCCAACCTCAACGTTCTCGACGAATTAAGAAGAATCAAGGGCGTCGGCAAAGCCGAGATCATGGGTGAGAAAAAGTATTCGATGCGGATCTGGCTTGATCCTGACCGGATAAAATCACTGGGTTTAAGCCCGGCCGAGATTATGGCGGCGATTAAATCCCAAAACCGTCAGGCCGCCATCGGCAAAATCGGAGCACCGCCGACCTTCAGAGACCAGCAGGTTGAATTTACGCTGACCACCGAAGGCCAGCTTGAACATGTCAAAGAATTTGCCGATATTGTCATTAAAACCGGCGCTGACGGCAGTCTGGTCTACATGAAAGATGTGGCTCAGATCGAACTCGGCTCGGAAAAATATGAATGGAACGCCCTACTCAACCGGAAGCCGGCCGCAACCATCAGTATCTCACAGCTGCCGGGTTCCAACTCGCTGGAGACCAAAAAGCAAGTCGCCGCTAAACTTAAATCACTGGAAAAACGTTTTCCGGACGGTGTCAAGGCATCGATCCCCTATGACACCACCCTGTTTGTCGAGGTGGCGATTAAAAATGTTGTGACCAACCTCTTTATCGCTGTTCTTTTAGTGGTTCTGATTGTCTTTATCTTCCTCGGTTCATGGCGACCGACTGTAATTGCCGCGATTGCGATTCCAGTCTCTTTGATCGGCACCTTCGGGGTGATGCAGATTGCCGGTTTCTCAATAAATTTTCTCACCCTCTTCGGCCTCATTCTGGCAATCGGCATCGTGGTTGACGATGTTATTCTGGTCGTCGAAAATGTTGAGCGCATTATGGAGGAAGATCACAGCCTGTCGATTCCCCAGGTAGTCAAAAAAACCATGCTTGAGCTTATCGGCCCGATCATTGCCACGACCCTGGTTCTGGTTGCGGTTTTTGTCCCGGTCTCAATGATGCCCGGCCTGACCGGCTCAATCTACCAGCAATTTTCCCTGACCATCAGCTTTGCGGTTATGATCTCCTCCCTTAACGCCATGACCCTGTCACCGGCGCTCTCTGCAATAATCATCAAAAGACGACCGCAAGGCCAGGGGAAATTTGTCTGTTTCCGGCTTTTCGACCGTTTTTTTGCGAGCCTGACTGAGGCTTATGCAAAACTTCTCCGACTCCTCATAAAACTGCGCTGGCTGGTGGTTTTGGCTTTTGCCGGGCTAATGTTTGCAACTTGGTATATCTTTACAATTACCCCGACCGGTTTTGTCCCACAGGAGGATAAAGGGGCTTTTCTGGTAATGCTCAACCTGAAACCGGGGACTGCGATTGAACGTACTGTTGACATCCGGCAGACGGTTGAAAAAAGCATTCTGGCAATGGATGGGGTCTCCGATCTGATTATGATTGACGGCTATAATATCTTAAGCGGCACTTTAGACAGCAGCGCCGGGGTCGGTTTTGTCACGCTTAAACCCTGGGATGAACGACAATCGCCGGAACTTACGGCGCAGGCGATTATCAGACAGATCAACAAATTTGGTACCACGCTCAGCGAAGCCCGGGTTGTGGCTTTCAACCTGCCCGGCATTCCCGGACTCGGCACGGTCGGCGGTTTCGACCTGCGCTTGCAAGACTATATGGCCGGAGATATCGACACATTTGTCGGCCATACCCACAAACTGATTGCCGAAGCGAACAAAGATCCCCGAATCGGCATGGCCTATACTACTTATGCCCCAAACTACCCCACCCTTTCGGTCGATATCGACCGAAAGAAACTCAACTCTTTAGATGTTGACCTTTCCGAACTATTTGCCACCATGCAGATCTATTTCGGATCTGTCTATGTTAATGATTTTACCAAATTCGGTAAAGTTTTTCGAGTTTATATGCAAGCGGCGAAAGATTTCAGAAGTTCCCCACGGGATGTCGATAAACTTTTTGTCCGCAACCGCCGGGGAGCAATGGTGCCGCTGGACGCCCTGGTCAGTATCAACTTCAAGACCGGGCCCCAAAACCTGGCTCACTACAACATGTACCGTTCGATCCAGGTTAACGGCACGGCGGCGCCGGGATACAGCTCAGGACAGGCGATGGCGGCCATGGAGGAGATTGCCGACCGGGTTCTGCCGGCCGATAAAACCTTCGGTCTCGACTGGTCCGGAATGTCCTACCAGGAAAAACTGGCGGGTAACGCACAAATTTTTGTTTTCACTTTTGCCCTGATTGTCGTCTATCTGGTTCTCTGCGCCCAATATGAGAGCTGGATTCTACCGATCATGATTATGATTTCAGTCCCCCTGGTCATGCTCGGAGCCCTTTTAGCTCAGCGCTTTGCCGGCCTCGACAATAATCTTTTTGCCCAGATCGGACTAGTGCTTTTAATCGGCCTCTCCTGCAAAAATGCAATTTTGATCGTTGAGTTCGCCAAAGAACTCAGAGAACAGGGCCAATCGATTTTTGATGCCGCCTTAAATGCCGCAACGCTCCGTTTTCGGGCCATCATGATGACCATCCTCTCCTTTGTTTTCGGCGTCATCCCCTTGGCCTTTGCCTCCGGCGCCGGAGCCATGACCATGAAATCAATCGGCACCGTAGTCCTGGGCGGCATGGTTGCGGCCTGCTTTATCTCGACCCTGCTGGTTCCGGTAGTCTATGTCCTCCTCGAAACCATGCGCGAAAAAGTCGTCAATATTGAAGAAGAGGTACGTAACCGGGAAATGTTGTAAAAAACGTGCGGCTATTGAAATTTGTTCCTGCAATGCGTATTATGGGAACAAATGAACGGAGGTTTATTATGTCTAAAACTCGTCTCAATGTAAGTCTTGACCGTGATCTGGCAGAGTTTGCCAAAATATTTGCTGCAGAAAATCGCACTTCGGTAGCCGACATGGTAACGCAATACCTGCTATCCTTGAAACGACGTGTCGATGGCCAACAGATGGAGACCATTCTTTCTCACCCAGCTTTCCAAGAGGCGATGAAAGAGGCTCAGAGCAAACTGCAAACCGGTACGGCTAAATGGCATTCGTATGATGAGGTCTTCGGGGAGTGATGGAATCTAGATTTGAAAAAGCTTTTCTAAAGGCCGTCAAGAAACACGCTTCCAGCAAAAAACAGGTTAAACAAAAGGTAGACATGATTATTGAAAATCCTGTTGCCTTTGGCGAACCGCTTAAGGGAAACTGGCAGGGATTTTACTCGTGTTCAGTAAAACGTAACTTCATCATCATCTACCTGTATTGTGAAATTTGTCGAAAAAAGGGTGATGATGTTGTCGTTGCTTGTTCAGAATGCCTGGATACACCTGATCAAACAATTAAATTTATCCTGTTAGGCCCCCATGATGAAGCCTACGGAATTTAATATCACACACAACAAGTATAACATCAGCTCAATGCCGGCAACAAAATTCCTGACTCAGCTGATTTAACCTAAAAAACAGGCGGCTATTGCCGGTCAAATGTATGTTATTAGTTTGGTCTTTTTTGCTGATTGAGTTGTTAAAAAAACCGTATCGCGGTAGGAATGCCGGTTACCCGGCACCCCCCGCACAGATCCGCACGTGAAGAATTACCTCATACGGCTCCTACCTTGGGTTAAATAACGCAAAGCCGCTGGTTTGGATATGGGTGTTTTACTTTTGTAGTGGGCAACCATGTCCTTATCAATCTTTTGACCCGATCCCAT
>JAYEGS010000056.1:0-2534 GCA_034659215.1 Pseudomonadota bacterium
ACTTGCCGCAAGACTCTTCTTTAAGAAAGGCGACAAAATATTTGGCGACATCGACCATACAGGTCTGGTCGTCCATGACAATCATGCCGCCGGAACCCATCATCGAACCGATTTCGGTCAAAGCGTCGAAATCGACCGGCATATCAAGATGTTCTTCAGGAATACAACCACCTGAAGGGCCACCGGTCTGAACCGCTTTGAAAACCCGGTTTTTGGGGATTCCACCGCCGATATCGAAGATAATTTTGCGTAAACTGATCCCCATCGGCACTTCAACGAGGCCGGTGTTTTTGACTTTACCAACGAGGCTGAAGATCTTGGTGCCGGAGCTACCTTCAGTGCCGAGGCCTTTGTACCAGGCCGCTCCGCGATTGATAACCAACGGAACATTAGCCCAGGTTTCAACGTTATTTAAGACCGTCGGTTTACCCCAGAGGCCGCTCTCGGCCATATGGATATGCTTGGCCCGAGGCTCGCCTACTTCGCCTTCGATTGAGGCGATCAAGGCGCTCGATTCACCGCAGACAAAAGCGCCGCCGCCCTTGCTGATGTGGATATTGAAATTAAAACCGCTGCCTAAGATGTTTTCTCCAAGCAGACCAAGTTCGCGGGCACTGTCGATAGCAGATTGGAGATTGCGGACGGCTTGCGGATATTCGTTACGGACATAGACATAACCGTCCGTTGCGCCAATTGCAAAGGCGCCGATCATCATCCCTTCGACAATGGCGTGGGGATTGCCTTCGAGCAGACTGCGATCCATATAGGCTCCGGGATCGCCCTCATCGGCGTTACAGATAACATATTTAACATCACCGGCCACGTTCCTGGCTGATTCCCACTTACGCCCGGCCGGGAAACCACCGCCGCCACGACCCCGCAGGCCCGCCTCTTTGACTTCGGCGACAACCGCAGCTGCATCCATCTCGGTCAAAGATTTTTGCAGGGCTTTATAGCCGCCGATTCCGAGATAATCCTCAATACTGGTCGGATCGATATAGCCATTGTCACCAAAGACCAAACGTTCCTGAAGTTTATAGAAGGGAACATCCTTCTCCAATTTAACCCGCTCTTTGGTCGCCGGATCGAAAAAAAGAAGTTTGTCAAGGACTTCGCCCTTGGCGATGGTTTTGCTGACAATATCGGCAATGTTTTTCTCTTTGACGCGCTGATATAAAATTCCCTCCGGCCGAATTACAGCCAAGGGGCCTTTTTCACAAAAACCGTGACAACCGGTGGTTTTCACCTCAATTTTATCACTAAGCCCAGCGCTATTAAGCTCCGAGCGCAAAAGGTCGACCACCTTGTCACAGCCATGCGCCTGACAACCGGTTCCGGTACAGACGGCAATCATGGCCCGATCGGGATCGCGCTCGGCCGCACACTGATTACGATAGGCATCGAGCTGTGATGCGTTTTCTATCTTTTTCATATTATTAATCCTCTAACGAAAACGGTTTAAGATTTCCGGAACCTTATCGGTTTCCAGTTCACCATAATACTCTTCGTTGATTACGGCAACCGGGCCCAGAGCGCAGGCTCCGACGCAGTTGACGGTCTCAATCGAGAATTTAAGGTCACTGGTGGTGCCGCCATCGGCAATGCCGAGTTCACCCTCCAAGGCGGTTAGAATCTTGGCCGCGCCCCGCACATGACAGGCGGTACCGACACAGAGGCTGACCATATGTTCGCCTTTGGGTTCAAGGTTGAAGGCCTTGAAAAAGGTGGCAATACGATAGACTTTGGCCGCCGGAATTTCCAGGCAGGCGGCCAGAGCTTCGAGCTCCGGTCGCGGTAGATAGCGGTTTTTATTGCGGCTTTGCAGCTCTTGCAGCATAGCAATAATATTCGCGGAATTGTTATCGTAGAGGGCTGCTACCTCTCGGCTTAAACTTTCTGCACTCATACTTGGCCCCCTCTTAATCGAGCTCATCCTGGCTCATTTTGACTTTTTTCAACAGGCGATCATAGGATTTATCGACCTGCTGCTGAATCTCGGCAATATTGTCTTCATTCAAGTGACGGAAACGACCCTGAGGTTTCAGGTAGTCGATCACCGGCCGATGATTTTTATGGGTTACGGTCATCTTGTACTCCCCGTTCTCAATCTCATAGAGAGGAAAAACCTTACTTTCGACGGCAATCCGCCCAATACTGACGGCCAGGTTCGGCGCCATCCGCCAACCCGTCGGGCAGGGGACAAAACAGTGAATGTAGGCCGGCCCCGGCGTATCCGCGGCTTTGCGGATTTTTTGCATCAAATCAAAAGGATAACTTGGAGAAGCGGTCGCAACATAAGGAATACTATGGGCGGCGGCGATCTCGACAATATTCTTCTTCATAGTATGCTGACCCAAGGGATCAGCCACACCGGCAGGCGAAGTCGTAGTTGTCGCTCCATACGGCGTGGAACTCGAACGCTGAATCCCGGTATTCATATAGGCTTCATTATCATAACAGATGTAGACCATATCATGACCGCGCTCTAAAGCCCCGGAGAGGGCCTGAAGACCGATATCAACGGTACCGCCATC
>JAYEGS010000056.1:2634-22204 GCA_034659215.1 Pseudomonadota bacterium
TGGAACTCGAACGCTGAATCCCGGTATTCATATAGGCTTCATTATCATAACAGATGTAGACCATATCATGACCGCGCTCTAAAGCCCCGGAGAGGGCCTGAAGACCGATATCAACGGTACCGCCATCTCCGGCCTGGGCGACGACGGTGATCTTGCGATCAACCGGATATTTTCCTTTTCGTTTTAAAACTTTGATCCCGGCTTCAACCCCGGAAGCCACGGCGGCGGCATTTTCGAAGGCGACATGGATCCAGGGAACCTTCCAAGCCGTATGCGGATAGGATGAGGTGACAATCTCAAGACACCCGGTCGCATTGGCGATAATATAATCTTTACCCAGAGTCTTGGCCACAAGCCGCGCCGCCAGCAACTCGGCGCACCCCTGACAGGCGCGATGGCCGCTGGACAAAAACTCCTGCTGCGGCGCCAGTTTGGCTGCGTAAACGCTTAAATTCTCCATTATTCCCGCACTCCTATGATCTTGTATTGGTGGATTTCATTGCTTTCGGCCATCTTTTCAGCCTGATCCACAACCGAGATAAAATCATCAATGGTAATATCACGACCGCCAAGCCCGGCAATAAAACTGGCTATATAGGGAGCATCTTCGACCGAGTACAAGGCAGAACGCACTTCTCCGGCTACCGGCCCGGCGGTTCCACCAGGAGAGATAGCACGGTCAATAATCGCCAGAGTTTTGGCTCCAGCCACTTCGGCCCGCAGATCATTGGCCGGGAAAGGCCGCCAGAGGCGCAGACGAACCAGACCGACAGAGCGATTATCCTGGTCGCGCATTTTATCAATCGCTTCCATGGCCGTTTCACTGACACTGCCCATAGTCATGAGCAGGGTTTCGGCCCCTTCAGCGCGATATGATTCCACAACTTTATAGTGACGGCCAAACATCTCGCCAAACTCGGCAAAGACTTCTTTAACCACCGCTTCTGAAGCGATCAAGGTCTCATCAATACATTTTTTGGCTTCGGTATAGATTTCGGGAATCCCGACCGTACCCATGCTTACCGGTTTATCCGGATTAAGCTGGACTAAAGGCTCATAGTCGGGAAGGAATTTATCGACCTCTTCCTGATCGAGAAATTCATGAGGTTCGATAACATGACTCAATGTAAAACCATCAAGGTTGACGCTGATCGGCAGCAAAACCCGATGATCTTCGGCAATCTTAAAGGACATCAGGGTGAGATCAAAAGATTCCTGACCGTTTTCGGCAAAGATGGCAATCCAACCGGTATCCCGAACACTCATGATGTCACTATGGTCATTCCAGATACTGATCGGCCCGGAAAGTGAACGGTTGACAATTGTCATGACCACCGGCAGACGCAGAGCCGGGATAATAAAAAGGATCTCATTCATCAAAGCCAAGCCTTGCGAGCTCGTCGCCGTATAGGTCCGGGCTCCGGCAGCCGAGGTTCCGGCACAAACACTCATGGCCGAATGTTCCGATTCTACCGGAATAAAAGCCGCGTCAAGTTCGCCTTCGGCGACCAGTTCGGAGAGATGTTCCACAATATGGGTTTGCGGCGTAATCGGGTAAGCGGCAACGGCATCAACATTAGCCAGTTTAACCGCTTCACTGATCGCCAGCGAAACTTCAATTCCTACTCTTTTTCCCATTATTCGCCCTCCTCGGCCATGCTGATACAACCGGTCCAACACTCGACCTCGCAGATACCACAACCTTTGCAATGTTCGAGATCAAAATCATAGGTTCCGTCAGTAGCCAAGACAATTGCTCCTTCCGGACAGACCAGATAACAGACCCCGCATTTAATACATTTATCTTTATTGGTGCTGGGACGCTGGGAACGCCAGTCCCCGGTCCGATACTCGGCCGCGCAACCGGCCTGGCTGACCATATAACCTAAGTCATATTCATTCCAGGCTTTTTCATTAAATTTCTTCGTCACCACTACTCTCCTTCACTCATCCGATTTCAAGTCGGAATCATTCTCTTAAGTTGCCTGTGATTATATAAGATCGACTTCGGTCTCTTTATAGGCCCGCTGCATAGCTTTGATATTGCGCGCGGCAATGCGACCAAAACGAGCTTCCAGAGGGCCAACTAAGGCTTCAACCGGAACTAGAGAACGAGCCTTGACGGCAGCTCCCAACATCGTTGTATTTGTGATCGGCAAACCCAACTCCTCCATCGCAATATGGGTTGCGTCGACCCGAGCCAGAGAGGTTTTAAAACCGTACTCATTACGCAGCTCGGCCAAAGACTTGGCACTATTGATAACCAGGATGCCATCACTTTTCAAACCCTCTTCAACATTGACAATCGACAACACCGAAGGATCGAGAACAACCACGACATCCGGGGTATAAACTTTAGTTCGATTGCGAATTTTTTTGTCACTGACTCGGGCAAAGGCGATAACCGGGGCGCCGCGACGTTCAGGTCCGAAACTGGGGAAGGCCTGGGCAAATTTGCCTTCGTTGATCGCGGCAATGGCCAACATCTCAGCCGAGGTAACTCCACCCTGGCCACCTCTGCCGTGCACTCTAACTTCGATCATAAGAAGCTCTCCTTTAAACTAAGATGAAACATCACTAGCAAGCACTAGAATACTGTCTGAGAATGCCCTTTTTCCCCAACTCATCGTCATGTGCAAAAAATTATCCTCAACATATTATACATATGTCTGCGGTAATTTTTTGCACATGCCTCGATTTGAGAAAAAATTGTTATTCTCAGACAGTATTCTATAATATCCATGTATACAATATGGAAAAACGGTACACTGTATACAATACAAAAATATAAAAGTGAAGCACTTATTGATGAAATATCTTAAAATTAGACATAATTAATTAGTGGGTAAAAATTTTCCCAAGAAATTAACTGGTATTGATTTGTTTTTTATCAAGCTTATTGCTTGATTAGAGAGGGCTCCGGCCATCCAGGGACTTACGGATGGTAACCGGATCCATATATTCAAGGTCGGCTCCGACCGGCAAACCGCAGGCCGGACGACTTAGATGAACCCCTAAAGGGTGAAGAAAACGACTTAAGAAAAGGGCTGTGGCATTACCTTCGACCGTAGGGTTGGTGGCAATAACCACCTCGTTGATTTTTTGTTCTACCACTATCCGGCGAAGTTTTTCAAGGCGTAAATCATCCGGCCCCAGGCCCTGTATCGGGGCCAGGGTGCCATGCAGAACAAAATAGCGACCCTTGAAAGCCCCGCTATTTTCAATTGATGCAACATCCGCCGGATATTCAACCACGCAGAGCTGATGCACATCCCGGGCCATATCCCGGCAGAGAGGGCAAGGGTCACTTTCAGTTAGATTTTGACAAAAAGAGCAGAGCGCCAGGCGATTTTTGACATTAATAATCGCCGCCGCCAGTTTTTCCGCATCTTCGCCGGGCATCCGCACCATATGAAATGCGAGGCGAGCCGCAGTTTTACGACCAATGCCCGGCAATTTCATCAGCTGTTCTACAAGCCCCTGAAGAGCCCCTGGATAACTTTTCACGATTTTTGTGAGAGCTCGGTCAAGACCCCTTTGGAGGTCTTGGGATGAATGAAGGCGATTTTGGCTCCGTGAGCCCCGGTACGCGGAACTTCGTCAACCAGGCGCGCCCCTTTATCCTTAAGATCCTTGAGCTCGGCAACAATATCATCGGTGGCATAACAGATGTGATGAATGCCTTCGCCCTTTTTTTCGAGATGTTTGGCGACCGCAGATTCATCACTGGTCGGGCAGACCAACTCAATATGGGTTTCCCCAATCTGGAAAAAAGCGACCTTAACTTTCTGGTCGGCAACCTCTTCCATACCGTGAAATTCCATGCCCAGCATATCACGATAAAATTTGGAGGTCTCCTCAATATTTTTTACGGCAATTCCGATATGGTCAATTTTTTTCAACATTTTAATTCTCTCCCTTTTTCATTTCCAATCCGGCAAAGATCTTTTCAACTCCATCCATCGGTGTAATCTCTTTAGCGGCGATCCGCTTAACAACGTCATCGTAAAGAGTCAATCCGGTTGAACGTGCCATGATGTTATCAACGAGATAAGCGTGCAACTCCCTTTTTGCTTTCTCAACTAACTTCTTCCCTGTAAGACCACTGGATGCAACCCGTTCTCCATGAGCGAAGATGCCCTGCACCAACTCCTCAATACCGACATCATCGACAGCCACGGTTCTGAAAATTGCCGGCTTAATATCACCTTTAACCATATCGAGCATCGCCCGAATTTCACTGAAAAGTTTATCAGCACCTTCGCGATCGGCTTTGTTGACCGCGAAAACATCGGCAATTTCCATGACTCCGGCCTTGGCAATCTGCACCGAATCACCGAGACCGGGAACCATGACAACCACCGTCGTCTGGGCGATGCGCACGATATCAACCTCATCCTGACCCACACCAACGGTTTCAACAATAATCACATCCTTACCGGAAGCATCAAGCAGATGAATAACATCAACCGTATTCTTGGCCAAGCCACCCAAATTACTGCGAGTAGCCATGCTCCGAATAAAGACACCCTCATCTAACGCATGCTGCTGCATCCGAATCCGATCACCGAGAATCGCACCCCCGGAAAAAGGACTCGAAGGATCAACCGCGATAACCCCGACTGTTTTACCCTGCTTGCGCAAATTGGCGATAATTTTATCGGTTAACGTACTTTTTCCGGCCCCGGGAGGGCCGGTGATACCGAGCAGATAGGCGTTACCGGTTTTCGGATAAATCCGCTTTAACAGCTCTCTTTTCCCAGGCTGATCATTTTCGACAACGGTGATCGCCTTAGCCAAAGGCCGCACCTTTCCGACCAAAAGTCCCTCAATTAAATCTTCCAATCTTAAATCCTTTTGTTAAATCCCTATTTCACATTATTTTTAATAAATTCAATCGTATCTTCGGTCGAAGTTCCCGGCAAAAAGATCTCGGAGACCCCGGCATCTTTCAAACCCGGAATATCTTCATCCGGGATAATGCCGCCGCCGAAAACCAACACATCGCCGGCCCCTTTCTCTTGCAAAAGGTTGACAACCTTAGGAAAGAGCTTATTATGGGCTCCGGAAAGACAACTCAAACCGATACTGTCGACATCTTCCTGTACAGCCGTCGCCACGATCTGTTCCGGTGTTTGACGAATACCTGTGTAGATAACTTCCATTCCGGCATCACGCAGGGCGCGGGATACAACCTTGGCGCCACGATCATGACCATCAAGCCCTGGTTTGGCAATCAATACTTTTATCTTTTTATCCATTATTTCTCTCCCCACCGGCGAAGCCGGAAGTAAAAACTAATTTAACCTTCTACGTATTCGCCGAAAACCTCCCGCAACACGCCACAAACTTCACCCAACGTAGCGTAGGTTTTGACGGCGGTGACGATGGATGGCAACAGATTATCTCCCGACTCGGCAACCTGCTTTAAAGCTTTGAGTGAGTTTTCAACGGCTGCCGCATCGCGACCGGCTTTTACAGCCGCAAGGCTCTTGCGCTGTTCAATCTCCATCTCCTGCTTGATCCGCAAGAGATTTTCCGGCGGTGCCTCCTCGATAGTAAACTTGTTGACCCCGACAATTACCTGATCCGCTGTTTCAATTGATTTTTGATAGGCATAAGCACTATCACCAATCTCCTGCTGCATGAATCCGGCTTCGATGGCTTTGACAACCCCACCCAGATCATCAATTTTATTGATGTATTCAAGGGCTTTGGCCTCAATTTCAGAAGTCATGGATTCAACCAGGTAGGAACCGGCCAGGGGATCAATAGTATCGGCGACCCCGCTTTCATGGGCGATAATCTGCTGGGTCCGCAAAGCAATCTGCACCGAAGCTTCGGTCGGCAAACAGAGTGCTTCATCCCGGGAGTTGGTATGCAAAGAATTGGTACCGCCTAAAACTGCGGCCAAAGCCTGCATTGTCACCCTGACCACGTTATTGTCAGGCTGTTGCGCGGTCAAACTACAACCGGCCGTCTGGGTATGAAAACGCATCATCATCGAAGAGGCTTTTTTTGCGCCGAAACGCTCCTTCATGAGTCGCGCCCAGAGCCTGCGAGCCGCCCTGAATTTAGCCACCTCTTCGAGAAAATTATTGTGGACGTTAAAAAAGAAGGATAACCGTTTGGCAAAAACATCAACATCAAGACCGGTCTTGATCGCCGCATCGACATAGGCGAGGCCATCTGCCAGCGTGAAAGCAACCTCTTGCACCGCCGAGGAGCCCGCTTCGCGGATATGGTAGCCACTGATACTGATCGTGTTCCAGTTGGGCAGATTATCTTTACAATAGGAGAAGATATCGGTAATAATCTTCATCGACGGTTGCGGCGGAAAGATATAGGTGCCGCGAGCAAAGTACTCTTTTAAGACATCATTTTGAATCGTCCCGCGCAGTTTATCTGAGCTCACTCCCTGCTTTTCGGCCACGGCGATATACATCGCCAGCAAGACTGCAGCCGGAGCGTTGATGGTCATCGAGGTGCTGACCTTATCTAAGGCAATCTGATCAAAAAGTATCTCCATATCAGCCAGTGAGTCAATCGCAACCCCGACTTTACCAACTTCACCGTCCGCCAATTCCATATCGGAATCGTAACCGATCTGAGTCGGCAGGTCAAAAGCGACACTTAAGCCGGTCTGTCCCTGTTCGAGGAGATAGCGATATCGTTCATTAGTCTGTTTGGCTGAACCAAAACCGGCATACTGGCGCATCGTCCAGAAACGAGCCCGATACATGGTCGGCTGAACCCCACGGGTAAAAGGAAACTCACCCGGAAAACCGACATCTTCATTATAGTCGACAGCGTCGACATCAGCCGGAGTAAAGAGACGTTTCATCTCAATCCCGGAAGTTGTGGAAAAGTCCTCTTTACGTTCCGGAAAACGGCTCAAGGCTTTATCAACCATGCCCTGCCACTGCCCCTGACGCTCCGCCAGACGCGCTTTTTTATCAGTACAACTCATAAAATTACCTCTTAGTTAATTTACAGTGGAATATTGCCGTGTTTGCGATAGGGCAGTTGCTCTTCTTTGTCCTGCAACATCTCCAGAGCCCGAATAATTTTTATCCGGGTCATCTCCGGTTTAATCACCTCATCAACAAAGCCGTAGGAGGCGGCCCGATAGGGGTTGGCAAAGTTTTCTTTGTAGTTATCGACCAACTCCTGGCGTTTGGCGACTTGATCTTCAGCCGCCTTGAGCTCCTTATTAAAAACGATGTTGACCGCGCCATCCGGGCCCATGACTGAAAATTCCGCCGTCGGGTAGGCAAAATGGATATCGGCACCCAGCTGCCGCGACGACATGGCGCAGTAGGCGCCACCAAATGATTTTCTCGTGGTTACGGTGATTTTCGGAACCGTCGCCTCGGCATAGGCAAAGATAATCTTGGCCCCGTGGCGGATAATCCCGCCAAACTCCTGGCCGCTGCCGGGCAGAAATCCTGGAACATCGACAAAAGTCAGAAGCGGGATGTTGAAACAGTCGCAAAAACGAATAAAACGGGCACACTTATCGGAAGCATTGATATCGAGACAGCCAGCCATAAAATTGGGCTGGTTGGCGATAATACCGACCGACTCACCATTAAAACGGGCAAAACCGACAACCAGATTCTTGGCATAATCGGGTTGCGTCTCCATAAAGTCACCATTGTCGGCAACCAGTTTAATAACCTTCTTGATGTCATAAGGCCTGCGCGAATCGGCCGGAACGATATCGTTAAGTTCAGGGATAACCGCCTCAACCTCACCCTCAAAATGCATCAGCGGGGTTTTTTCACGGTTACTCTGGGGCAGGAAAGAGAGCAGGCGTTTGACCTGATCAATTGTATCCTGATCGTTTTCTCCGGCCATATGAGCCACGCCGCTGGTCTTCATATGGGTATTTGAACCGCCCAATTTCTCCTGGGTTACATCTTCATTGGTCACGGTCTTGATAACATTGGGGCCGGTAATAAACATGTAACTGCTCTTTTTCGTCATGATAATAAAATCCATGATCGCCGGAGAGTAGACGGCTCCGCCGGCACAAGGGCCTAAGATTGCAGCAATTTGCGGCATAACTCCGGAATAGATAGTGTTGCGGTAGAAAAGTTCAGCGTAACCGCCAAGACTGGAGACCCCTTCGTGAATCCGGGCGCCGCCCGAATCGTTCAAGGCGATAAAAGGAGCCCCGTTTTTGGCTGCCATATCGAGTACTTTACACATTTTCTGAGCGTTGGTCTCACTTAAAGTCCCACCAATAGCAGTAAAATCCTGAGCCGCAGCATAGGTCAAACGACCATTAACCCGACCATAGCCGCTGACAACCCCGTCGCCGACAATTTTTTTCTTCTCCATACCGAAATCGGTACAGCGATGGGTAACAAACTTGTCAATCTCCTCGAAAGTGCCTTCATCAAAGAAATAGAGCATGCGCTCACGGGCGGTCAACTTCCCAGCATCATGCTGCTTGGCGATTCGAGCCTCGCCGCCGCTGATCTCGGCGGCCTGGTTCATCTCCTCTAAACGTTCTAACTGTGCTTCTCTCAACGACATTTTGCTAATCCCCCCGGATAATTTAATGATAATTTAAATGTAATTGTATACTGCATACTAAAATCAAGTGAAGGAGCTCACTATTATAGTTAGCGCTTTTCTGTCAAGAACTATTTCCGGCCGACACCGACATAAGTAAAGCCTGCAGCCCGCAACTTGTCACCATCATAAACATTGCGGAGATCGGCAAAAATCGGTTGGGCCATCAGGTCGTGCAGGCGCTCCAGATCAAGATAGCGGAACTGGTTCCATTCGGTCATCAGCACCAGAACATCAGCTCCGGCGGCCGCCTCGTAGACATCGGCGGCGTAAAAGATTTCAGCATCAGTGTAAAGCTCTTTGAACGCGCAAACCGCTTCCGGATCATAAGCCCTGATCCGGGCACCCTGCTCACTTAAGGCCTTGGCAAAATAGAGGGCCGGAGCATCACGGACATCATCGGTTTCCGGCTTAAAAGAGAGCCCGAGAAGAGCCACGGTCTTACCTTTAACCTCGCCACCGAGAAGATCGACAACTTTTTCCACCATCCGCTGACGCTGGCGCTGATTGACGGCAATCACCGCCTCAACAATTGCCAAAGGTTCATCATATTGGCGACCGGTAGCCGCCATGGCCAGAGTATCCTTGGGAAAACAGGAACCGCCGTAACCGGGACCGGCATGAAGAAATTTTTTGCCGATACGGCCGTCAAGTCCGATGCCCCGAGCCACCTGCTGGACATTAGCGCCAACTTTTTCACAAAGGTTGGCAACTTCATTGATAAAACTTATCTTGGTCGCAAGAAATGCGTTGGCGGCATATTTGATCAGCTCTGCAGTTTCAATATTGGTCAGGACAAAAGCGGTTTCATTTAAGTAAAGGACATTGTAGATATCCTTCATAATAGCGGCCGCCTGCTCACTCTCGGCCCCGATAACCACCCGGTCAGGCCGCATAAAGTCACCAATCGCCGAGCCCTCCCGCAGGAATTCCGGGTTTGAGACAACATCAAAATTGACTTTAGTCGATTGATTTTCGCTAACCACCTCTTTGACCATCTGGCCGGTTCCGACCGGAACCGTACTTTTATCGACAATCACTTTATAACTGTTCATAAAACGGCCGATATCAACAGCCACGGCCCGAACCTGGCCCAAATCAGCCGAACCATCCGCCGCCGGCGGCGTGCCGACGGCGATAAAGATGACCAGAGATGCAGCAATTCCCTGCTCAAAATCAGTGCTGAAAGCGAGCCGCTTCTGAGCTACGTTACGACTGACCAACTCTTCAAGCCCGGGTTCGTAGATTGGTATTTCACCCCGATTTAAAGCCGCAATTTTCTCCACATCAAGATCGACACAGAGAACATTCATACCAAATTCTGCCAAACAGGCTCCGGTTACCAGGCCGACATAGCCAGTGCCGATTACGGTAATATGCATTTTTTCTCCTTAATTGCCTCCCAGTCCTCCCAGACCGTTGAGGCTTAAAAGTATGCGAAAAGAGAGGTCGTAGGGATCACGCTCTTCGTCAACCGAGAAATCTATTGACCAGCACTGAGGATGGTAGTTGAAGCCATAGATAGTTTCCCAGATATGGCTGTCAGCGACTGAATAACGAATGCTGCCGTAAACATCCAGCCAGCTCCAGAGGGGCAGGCGAGCGGAACCGGTAACAATTTCCGCAACATCCTGCTCGTAGCGGTATTCAAGCGAGAAAAAATCGCCGCGCTGGTCACGAGTACTTAAAAGGGCGGTCACCAATTCATTAGCATTGTCATAGGGGTCAAAATGGTTTTCCAGCTTCATATAGAGACCGCCTTTACGGCTGCGTAATTCAAGCTGACTGAAAAAGTTTGAAGCGTGCTGATCATCCTCCATAAAACGGCGGCCATCGGCAACATCGATAAAGCTGTAGGCCTGACCAACCTGAAATTTCAACCACTCATGATAATCAAATTCATCGAGTTTTCCGGCCCGCGGATAACGCCCGATCAGACGGCTGACCAGAGCCCAGGTGACGTTGCTCTCCTCCGCCAGATAGTCGATATCATCAAAGCTCGGCAAGTCATCCTGATCGACATCGGGAACATAACGATAGCCAACTGTCGGTTCCAGCGTATGGAGCAGACGATCCATGCCAAACCAGTTGCAGGCGTAAACCCGTTCGGCAACACTTTTGACTTCCACACCGGTCGTCATAGTCCCGCGTGACTGGCTTCCGTCAATCCGATCGTTCGGACTGTTAGTTTGATAATAGGTGCCCCGCAGCTCAAGAAAAGGGATAACCTCAAAAGTCCCTAATTTAAGCGGCATGGTCAAAACCGGATGGAGATCGAAACGCTGGCCCCGTTCGCCATCTTTACGCCAGAAATTTGAATAGATTCCGTCCATACGCCAGAAGAGCCAGTCGGATTCGGCGACCGGCTGATTAAGAGCGGAGAGGGTCACCTCCGGCAGCAGTTGCAGGATGTTATCATCATTTTTCATTAACAAAGATTTATAATAACGGCCTTCGGCAGTCGCACTGTAACGCTCCCAACTGTGGGAGACAACCGCCAGTGAGCGCAGGTAGGTATCGGTCTTATAATCTGCATTATCGAGTTCATCAATGAAATCTCCGGCAAAAGTATCGGGGAAATCCTCAAGATACTCATTGTCGCTAACCAGGTTGACGTCGGCTTTCAAGATTGTACCGCTCTCAAAGGTCTGAAAGTGGTGCGCCCCGAAAGCCCAGCGATCCTTGTCGGCATAAGGATACTCTTCGGGGTGATCTTCAACCACCTTATCACTGATAAAGGAGGCGCTGACATCACCTAGAGCCTGTTCATTAAGCACATAACGGTATTCAGCGCCAAACTTAATCCCTCTTTTGCTATAAGTTTCGGGATAGAGGGTCAGGTCGTTAGAGTTGTTAATCGCCCAGAAAAAAGCGTTTTTAGTAATCAAACCATCTTTGTCGGAGTAGCCGATACCGGGCAGCAGAAAACCGGTCTGACGTTTGGTGTTAACCGGAAAAACGCCTTTGGGAAGATAGAGCACCGGCACATTTTTAATCGCAAAAACGGCATCGTCAACAACCCCGTAACCACCATCTTTGATATGCACTTTTTTACAACGAATCAGCCAGGCGGCCCGTTCCGCATCACAGGTGGTTAACGTCGCATTTTCGACGTCATACTCGTTGGCACCCAGTTTTTCGATCCGTTCACCGGTGATGTAAAAATTCTTCTCCTTAATAAAAATCCGGCCGTTACGAATTGAACCGATCTGGTCGACGTAGTTGAACTTAAGATAGCGACAGGCCAGATAATCGGCCCGGTCACGCATAAGCACATCCCCCCAGGCTTCAAACTCATTTAAAGCTTGATTGAGAACCGCCTTGTCGGCATGAAGTTCCATCCCCTCCTGACGAATTACAACATCTCCCTGGGCATGGTAGAGATTGGCCTGTTTGTCATAGTAGAGGTAGCGGGCCTCAATCTCGACGGTTTTATCCGCCACAGCGGCGGTCGCGCCGGGCAGATTCGGGACAGCGGCAAGAGCCGGAACTGAAATTCCCGCTAATAAAACAAACAAACTAACAAGAAAGAGGATTATAGAATTGGTTTTACAGCTAAATTTTTGCATGTTTTCCTGATTGGTACTCACCATAAAGTTACAGCAATTAGCGGCGAACATTGCTTCGCTCACTTCGAAGGGGACAGGCTACCGGATACCCTTGGTGTGCATCATGATTTGACACTACGCAAGTTATTGATTGCTGGTATTCCCGCTAAACCCAGTCCCCGCACTGAGATAGTTGGAAAAGTTTCTTGTATTTTTCGACAAACTTCCAAGAGTAAGTTATTATTAATTCATGCCGTTTCTACCAGCTCAACCCCGGCCTGGCGGGCCTCGGCGAGATATTGAGGGTGTTGCAGAATATCCTCAGCCTGATCGAGGCCGCGATAGGCTAAAGTCCGCCAGAGAGAGGTGTCAAAAGTATCGAAAAAGTATTTGACACTCATCTCTGCTCCCTCAAACAGGCGTTTTCCCCGAGTCGCCCCAACCGACAGAAAAAGACCGGGTTTGGAGTTATCAAGCCGACCCAGAGGTTTTTTATCAAGCCAATACTTTTTCACCCACAGAGACTGACAGCGATCCATCATAGCTTTAACCTGAGCACTGACGGCATAGAAAAAAATCGGTGAGGCCAAAATTGTGGCCTGGGCTGAAAGCAGCTTTTCGGCTAAATCGTGAAAATCGTCTTTAATTGCGCAGCAACCATCTTTTTGACAGGCGTAGATCTCAAGACAAGGTTGCAGTTTAAGATCACGTAAGACAATCTCGGTTACATCGGCCCCGACACTGCGCGCCCCGGCAACCGCCGATTGCAAAAGCCTGGCCGTATTACCGTTGCGCCGGGGACTACCGTAGATTGCAGTGATTTTCATGCTACATAACCGGCAGATCAAGTACATTAAAAGCCTCACCGACACAATAGAGTGACCCGGTGAGAAAGATCAAATCGTCGGCCTTTGCCCGGCTGCGCGCCAAAGCCAAAGCCTCGGCCACCGATGTGGTAATGGTTACGTTTGGGCAATGGTTCTTGACCTCTTCGGCCAGACGTTCCGGCGAACAGGCCCGATCCAGCGGGGCTTGCGTAACAATTACTTCATCGGCCAGGGGAACGAGGCGGGCCGTCATCTCTTTAATTCGCTTATCTTTCATCACCCCAAGAATCAGAATCAGACGCCGGTCGGCCGCCAAGCGCCGCAATTCCGGCTCTAAAGCGCGAATCCCGTGCAGATTATGAGCCCCATCAAGATAGGTATCAGGCTTAACCCCAACCTTCTGCAGACGACCGGGCCAGCTCACCTCCGCCAAAGCCTCAGTTACCAGCTCGGCCTCAACCTCAAAAAGACCTTCGTGTGAAAGCGACTCAAGCGCTCGTAACGCCAAAGCCGCATTATCTTGCTGATGCCGACCGCTCATGGCCAATCTTAAATCATCGAAACGATATTCAGATCCGTAATAGGAGAATGAGCCATCGCGGTGGCGGCGGATACGAAAGTCTCGACCGAGAAAATCACAGGCGGCCGCCATTTCTCGTTGCTTTTCAGCAAAAAAATCGCGCAACTTCTCCTGCTTAACCCCGGAGACCAAAGGTACTCCCGGTTTCAGGATGCCGGCTTTCTCAGCTGCGACGGCAAGCAGGGTCGAGCCCAAATACTCCTCATGTTCAAGAGCAATATTTGTAACCACGGTAAGCAGCGGTTTACGGGCAACATTGGTGGCATCAAGCCGTCCCCCGAGACCGGTTTCGAGCAGAACAATATCGGGAGCCTGCCGGGCAAAATAGAGCAGTGCCATACAGGTCGTAAAATCGAAAAAAGTAACAATACGGGGAATTTTTTCGACAACGGGACGCAACTCGCGGGTCAGGGCGACAATCTCGGCTTCACTGATCGGGGTCTCATTGATAATAATCCGCTCGGAAAAGTGACGCAGGTGGGGAGAACTATAGACGCCGACCGAAAGTCCGTGCTGACGCAGCAGCTTTCGTAAAATAGCGATGCTTGAACCTTTGCCGTTACTGCCGGCGACATGGACAATCGGCAATCGATCCTGAGGATTGCCGCAAGCGTTGCAGAGTTCGTTAATATTTTCGAGCCCGAGACTGATGCCGAAATGTTCGAGCCCGTAAAGATAATCGAGGGTGTCCTGAAATGAAGTCATATAATTCAATGCGCCTCTCGCCAGTTTTTGCCGACCCCGATATCAACCACGAGCGGAACTTTCAGGGGATAGACTTCGGCCATCTCTTTGCGTACCATCAGGGTCAATTCATCAATTTCATCCGGGGGCACTTCAAAAACCAACTCATCGTGCACCTGCATGATCATCTTAGAGCGCCAGTGACGCTCGCGCAGACGTTGATCGATATTGACCATGGCCAACTTGATCAAATCCGCCGCCGTTCCCTGAATCGGGGTATTTAAGGCCGTACGCCGGGCCATCTCCTTTAAGTTGTGATTTTTGCTGTTGATTTCAGGGAGATAGCGCCGCCGTTTAAACAGAGTTGTCACATATTCCAGACGTTTTGCCTCGTCCACAACCGATGCAAAATATTTGTTCACGCCAGCGTAAGCGGCAAAATAACCCTCTATATAAGCCTTTGCGGTTTTTCTGTCAATATCAAGCTCTTGGGCCAACTTATGGGCCCCCATACCGTAGATCAAACCGAAGTTGATGGCTTTGGCCTGACGCCGCATTTCCGGGCTGACCATCATCGGCAGAACCTGAAAAACTTCGGCTGCGGTTCGGGTATGAATATCATCGCCTTTTTTGAAGGCATCAACCAGAGCCGGATCGCCGGAGAAATGGGCCAGAACCCGTAGTTCAATCTGCGAGTAGTCAGCCGCCAGGATCAGATTCTCACCAGCCCCGATAAAGGCCTGCCGAATAACCGCGCCATCAACCCCGCGAATCGGAATATTCTGTAAATTGGGGTCGGAGGAGGAGAGACGGCCGGTCGCGGTCACGGCCTGATTATAAGAGGTATGAACCCGGCTGGTCTCTTGATTAACCAGCCTCGGCAAAGCCACTAAATAGGTTGAAATTAGTTTGCTCAGTGAGCGATATTCAAGAATTTTTGCCGGCAAAGGATGCTTCTCGGCCAACTGATGTAAAACCTCAACCGCAGTCGAAGGCCCGGTTTTGGTTTTCTTTAAAACCGGTAGCTGGAGACGCTCAAAAAGAATCTCGGCCAACTGCTTGGGTGAATTAATATTAAATTCGTCCCCGGCCAGAGCATAAATCTCTGCGGCCTTGGCCTGCAAACGTTGTTGATACTCTCCGGCGGTTTTTTTGAGGAGTTCGATATCGAGATAGACCCCGTTCATCTCGACCCGCCACAAGACCTCGATTAAAGGCAGCTCAATTTCAGTGAACAGTTCGCCCAGATCATCATCTTTCAGTTTAGGGGACAATATCTTGGTCAGGAGGTAAGCGAGCTGAGCATCTTCACAAGCGTAGTCGGAGACCTTTTCCGGCGTGATTTTATCCATCGTCACTTGATTGCGACCCGACCCGACCACATCTTTGAACCCAATCGGGGTATGGCCGAGATATTCCAACGACAATACATCCAAGCCATGTCGATGCCGGGTCGGATTAACCAGGTAAGAGGCCACCATCGAATCAAAAGCGATACCCTCAAGTTCAAGCCCGGCCCGCTGTAAAACAATAGCATCATATTTGATATTCTGGCCCCATTTTTTGACCTTTAAATTGCCCAATAGAGGCCGCAGGCCAGCCAGCACGAGCTCTTTATCGAGCTGCGCCACATCCCCATCATGACCAACCGGAATATAAGCGGCATCATTTTCCGTCCAGGCCAGAGAGATACCGACAAGTTCGGCACTCATCGGATCGATAGAGGTTGTCTCGGTATCTACGGCCAGCTCTTGCACATCGACAAGCTCTTTGAGCAATTCGGTAAACTTTTCCGGGGTATCAATCAGCCGATAACCCTCCTGGGTTACAGTCCGCTGCGGGCTTAATTTATGGCTTAAGGAGTGAAATTCGAGTTCGGCAAAAAGCTCTTTTAAAGCTGAACGATCCGGCTCCCGGTATAAAAGATCATCAAGACCGAGTTCTATTTCAATATCATCAGACAAGGTCACCAGGCGTCGAGAGAGTTCGGCATCATCAATGTGTCGCAACATTTTTTCGCGCCAACCCTTACGCTCGATCTCTTCACTTTTTTGCAAAAGATTTTCCAGATCACCGAACTCTGCTAAGAGTTTAAGTGCCGTTTTAGGCCCGACCCCCGGCACTCCGGGGATATTATCGGCACTGTCGCCGGCCAAGGCGAGGAGGTCGAGCAGGCGCTCGCCGGTGACGCCATGACGTTCGGCCACGGCTTCAAGATCGTAACGTTTGTTTTTCATGGTATCAAACATGACGACCCCGTCACCGACCAGGCTCATGAGATCTTTGTCGCCGGAGATAATCATAACCTCATATCCGGCTTCTCGCCCACGATGCGTCAACGTCGCGATAACGTCATCCGCTTCAAAGCCCTCAACCCCAACTGCGGGCACAGCAAAAGCTTCGAGCAACCGGGAAACAAAGGGAAATTGCACAGCCAAATCCGGATCCATCGGCGGCCGCTGTGCTTTATACGCCGGAAAAACCTGGTGCCGCCAGGTTTTTCCGGGCAAATCAAGTGCTGCCGCCACATGCGTCGGCTGAAAATCGTCAAGCACCTTCATCAACATCTGACAAAAACCAAAAAGCGCATTGGTCGGCTGTCCCGCAGTCGTAGTCAAGGGCCTGATCGCATGAAAAGCCCGATAGACCAGAGCGCTGGTATCAATCAGACATAGTAGTTTTGACATGATTTATTCTTCACCATCACAAAATAATGTTGTAACACATTTTTTGTAGAGACAAGGCATGCCTTGTCTCTACGACACACAAACAACTTCCAGGCCCAGCTTTTCGGCAGCAACAGCAAGTTTACGATCCGCAGTAAAAAGCGGTAATTCTGCACTAACACTGACTGCCAGATGTAGAGCATCCAAAGTTCGTAACGATAAATTAAAACGTCTGATCCAGCTGCCCGCTAGTTGATAATGTTCAGGTTCAACCATCAGGATGCGATACAAGTTCAAAGATTCAACGTGGTGCCGATAGAGTCTGACGATTTTTTCACCATCACCTGCAGTAAGATTGCCCTCTCTGATTTTTCTTGC
Source organism: Pseudomonadota bacterium (assembly GCA_034659215.1). Lineage (GTDB taxonomy): Bacteria > Desulfobacterota > Anaeroferrophillalia > Anaeroferrophillales > Tharpellaceae > Tharpella. The sequence continues at coordinate 19,901 of JAYEGS010000056.1, forward strand.
CACCGCCGAATAAAGTTCGACCTCGGTCAACTGGCTGACTGCCGGATCCTGAGCCTGTAAAATCAACTCCTCAACCTGCTCGCTTAAAGGCTCGGGACAGTAGTAAGCCGCCAGTAAACTTGTATCGAGATAGGCCATTTTAATAACGTTCCTCCAAACGGCTATCGACAACCGTTTGGCTCATGGTCTTTCCTTTAATGACAATCGACCTTCTGAATTCTTTCAGGCTCGGCAGACGCTCTTCAAGTTCCAAGGGCAAAAGCCGGGCAACCCGTTTCCCACGACGGGTCAACATGACCTGCTCTCCTTTTTCGACTCTGTTTAATAGCTCCCCAAAATGACAGCGTGCTTCTCTAATATTTACTTCCAGCATCCGCCCCTCCATAACAACTATTATTATCTTTAGAAAAATTCAATGTAACCCACTAAAGATACACATGTCGTGCAACAAAGTCAAAACAAAAAGGGCGGGATTTTAAATCCCGCCCTTTGGCCAATTACAGTTGATGGCTAAGTAAAAATTTCGATAGACAAGATGTTTTGGTTCTTCAGGCGCGAGACCATACATGTAGTATGTCGAGTGTCTGGAGAACCAAAACAACGCAGGGTATCGGAACTTTTTACGACGCCATTATTCTTGAGGTTTACCGAAAACCTGCTCGTAGAGCGCATCGCCGATCTCTTGGCCTTCACCTACCAGCTGCCGGTATTTGATGAAATCAATTGTATCCTGACCGGTGATTTTTTTCGTATTGAAGGCGTTAAAACCCATATAGGCTTCGTAATTCATGTTGGCGGCAAGCCAGTGCCGGTTGGGCAATTTGGCTTGATCCCAGAAGAATTTCTTTTTGGCACGAATTCCGTCAACCGATTTTACGAGACAGTGCGGCATCAGGTTGGCAAACTTCCAGACAATCTCGTCGACCGCTTTATCAAGCAATGAAAGATCGATGGTGGCCGAGCGCACATAGTTGCGCGCCTCTTTGGCGGCAGCTCCGGTTTTAAATTCACCGTAGACGATTTCACCATCGTCGACCCATTTGTCAGTCTCGATCAGGGGGTTACGAACCCACTTTCCGTCATCTTTGATGACCGGTACAACCTTGGAGAGCAGACCTAAACGTTTCATTTTATAAGCGCTCCACATTTCACAGGAGACGCAGTTCCACATCGCTTCTTCAATTCCTAGGTACCAAGGCAGAAAATCGGTCGAGCCGCCATCCGGGGCCGAACCATGTTTAGGCCCGGCCTGACCCAGAATCGCTAGATCCGAAGAGACCGAAAGGTCAGTCGCCATACCAATTTCCTGACCACCGGCAACCCGCATCCCGTTAATTCGGCAGATAGTCGGTTTCTTGCAATTTAAAATCGCATCGACCATGCCGTTAAAGAGATCCATGTAGTCGCCGTACTCCTGCGGACGTTTGGAGTAATATTCAGCATACTCTTTTGTATTACCACCGGTACAGAAAGATATGGTTCCAACGGCGGTAAAAACGGCGGCAACCACCTGGCGGTCAGCCGAGGCCCGTTGAAAACCGGCAATCACGCCTTTGACCATTTCGGTCGTATAGGAGTTGTACTGTTTAGGATTGTTGAGAATAATATAGGCGGTGAAGAGCCCTTCAACCACGTTCCCATCAGGATCAATAACCGGACGTTTTTCATAAATCGTACAGGGAGCGTCACTCTCTCCACCAAAATGCTCATCTTCCCAAAGGTAGTGATTTTTCGGCTCATTCTCTCTTGGAATCCAATCTAAAGACATCTTTTTCTCTCCTTAAAATAAATTTAATAACTCTAATCGAAATCAGGTACCAGAACTATCCGGCGGCTGATCGGTTTGGCATGAACCTCGGCAAAAGCTTCTTTGATTGTACTCATCGGCCGGGTTTCGAGAAAGGCGTCGATCTCGACCTTGCCGCTCTGAACCATTTCGAGAACCGGGGGATAGTATTTGGGGTGACAACCCCACGTCCCAATCATCTCGGCATCAAAAGCCATCAGCTTAGAGATCATGTACTCATGCTTGGCCATGGAGAAACCAACCACTATCAGTTTGCCGACAAAGGAGAGCAGATCGAGAGCCAGCGCTTGCCCCGGTTTACTCCCGGAACACTCAAAGATCTTCCAACCATAATTGTGCGGCACGCCCTGCTCTTTGCAGTAAGCCTTAATGATGCCTTTAACATCTTTACTCGATTTGCCGATCGGATTGATCGTCAGGTCGGCCCCATATTTAAGCGCCCGTTCAAGTTTTTCATCATCGATGTCAATCGCAATCACCACCCGAGCCCCCATGGC